>NZ_JACADT010000906.1:0-2329 GCF_013421635.1 Streptomyces sp. UH6
CCGTTCCGTGTCCGTCCCGCCGCCCCGCCCGCCGCTCGTCCCGTGCCCGCCCCGGCGGGGAGTTGGCGTGAATCGACACGCACCGTGCGCCTCCTGTGCGCCCTATGTCGCCGGGGAAGCATCCTTCGATAGTCTGTACTGAACCAGCCCGCCGCATATGCCGTGCTCGGTTCCGACGCTTTCGCGTCCCGCGAAGTCCCGCGTCTTCCAGTGCCCCGCAGTCAAGGAGAGTCATCCAGCGATGGCCGGTCCCGCCTTCCGAGCCGCCGCCGTCCGCGTGCGCGTGCCCGCAACCAGCGCAAATCTCGGACCGGGGTTCGACGCCCTGGGTCTTTCGCTGGGGCTCTATGACGACGTTGTCGTCCGGGTGGCCGATTCCGGACTGCACATCGACATCGCCGGCGAGGGCAGCGACAACCTGCCGCGCGACGAGAAGCACCTGCTGGTGCGCTCGATGCGCGCCGCGTTCGACGCGCTCGGCGGGCAGCCCCGCGGGCTGGAAATCGTCTGCGCCAACCGCATTCCGCACGGCCGCGGCCTCGGTTCCTCCTCCGCAGCGATCTGCGCCGGAATCGTCGCCGCCCGCGCGGTGACCATAGGCGGCGAGCACCGTCTCGACGACGACGCGCTGCTGGAACTCGCCACCGAGATCGAGGGCCACCCCGACAACGTCGCCGCCTGCCTGCTCGGCGGATTCACCCTCGCGTGGATGGAGGGCGGCGTCGGCCGCGCCGTCCGCAGCGAGCCCTCGGATTCCATCGTTCCGGTGGTTTTCGTTCCCGGAAAGCCGGTACTGACCGAGACCGCGCGGGGTCTGCTCCCGCGCAACGTCCCGCATGTCGACGCCGCCGCCAACGCCGGCCGTGCCGCGCTGCTCGTCGAGGCCCTCACCAGGCGCCCCGAGCTGCTGATGCCGGCCACCGAGGACCGCCTCCACCAGGAATACCGCGCCCCGGCCATGCCGGAGAGCGCCGCCCTGGTGGAGCGGCTGCGCGCCGACGGAATTCCCGCCGTGATCTCCGGCGCGGGCCCCACCGTACTGGCGCTGGCCAGCGAGGAAACGGCCCAGAAGGTGGAGATGTCGGCGGGCGAGGGCTGGGCCGCGAACCGGCTGGGCCTGGATCTGTCGGGCGCGAGCGTTCTGCCGCTCGCGGCCGCCGCATGAACGGCCGTGTTCCCGGATAAGCAGTGACCGGGGATGTGCAGGAGCGCGCATTCAGGCGATTGCCGGATGTGGAGAGGGGGAATGTTTGTGGGATCCGGTAGTGTTAATGTCAAGTCCGCACCCGACCACCCAAGCGTGGCGAGGTGCTTCACGTCCCCGTCCGGGACAGACATTCTTCCGGGAGTCTCCCAAGCCGCACTGTGTTTCGTACGGTACGTAGTACGCGGGCAGCAACCCGTACGCGAATACTGAGCAGCTCCCAGGGCACGCTCCGGAACCGGTGCGCCCGAGCCACGTGACACGAATTTCGTCGTCGCCGTCGCGGGGAGCGCCACCACTCACCAGTTGTTTTCCTCCGCCGATGTGGCGGACCACCGCCCCGGACCGGTCCATGTGATCAGGACCGATTCCGGACAGCACAACCGGTCGCCGAGCCAGACAGGCCGACGCCCGCTCCAGGGAAGGACCCTTCGTGAGCGACACCACCGATCTGATGGGCGCACGTGTCGACGAGACCGCTGCCGCGCCCGCCACGGACGCCTCCACGCCTGCCAGCGGTGCCGGCTCGCGGCGGCGTCGCGGTACCGGCCTCGAGGGCATGGTGCTGGCCGAACTGCAGCAGGTCGCCTCCGGCCTCGGCATCAGGGGCACGGCGCGGATGCGCAAGAGCCAGCTGATCGAGGTCATCAAGGAGGCCCAGGCCTCCGGGGGCGCCCCCGCCAAGGCGGCCGCGTCCGGTACCGACAGCGAGGCGAAGCCCAAGCGCCGCACCACGTCGCGCACCCGTACGGGTGAGGAGTCGGCCGCCGAGAAGGCGCAGATCCCCGGCCAGCCTTCGCCCAAGGCCGAGGCCGCGAAGACCGAGGCCGAGCAGGAGCCGAAGAGCGACGAGCAGCCGGCCGAGCGCCGCCGTCGCCGCGCCACCGCCGAGGCGGGCAGCCCCGAGACCGTCACCGCCGAGACCAAGGGCGAGGCCCCGGCCGCCGACAAGGGCGACCGCGGCAGAAGTGACAGTGCTAAGGGCGACGCGCGCGGTGACAAGAACGACGTGAAGACCGAAACCAAGCAGGACGCCGGCGACCGGACGCAGGGCGAGCGGAGCGACTCCGCCGACGCCGAGGGCCGTTCGGGCCGCACGCGCGACCGTGACCGCAACCGCAACCG
>NZ_JACADT010000907.1:0-2325 GCF_013421635.1 Streptomyces sp. UH6
GTTACCCTCCCGCCGTGTCCACGCTGGGTCGCGGCCGAGGCGGCGCCCGGTGCGCCGGTGCCCGCGCCGGGCTGGTCGGGAGTGACCCTCGCCTGCAACGTGGACCACCGTGAGGACGTGGACGCCGCCTTCCACGCCGCTGTGGCCGCCGGCGCCGAGGCGGTGGCCGGGCCGGTGGACCGGGAATGGGGCGGGCGCTCCGCGTACGTCGCCGACCCGGAGGGCAACCGCTGGGAGCTCGCCTGGGCCCGCACCGCGCGGTTCGACGCCCGGGGGGCACTGGCCGGGTTCGGGGAGTAGGCGGGGCGGCTTCGACGCCTCCTGCCGGGGCCGTGTTCCACCGGCCGCGTGAAGCCTCCTGAACACCGCCCCGGGCGCACGCCGTGTCCGGGGATCGCGGGTACAGGGTGCCTTATGGCTGAAGTGGTGGAGGCAGGACTCTGGGGGCTGGTCGCCGGGTCGGCGCTGCTGGTGGGGGCGGTGATCGGGTTCGGGGTGCGGGTGCCGGCGAAGGTGATCGCCACGGTGATGGCCTTCGGGGCCGGCGTGTTGCTCTCGGCGGTCTCCTTCGAACTGGTGGGTGAGGCGTTCGACCAGGCCGGGCTGGCTCCCGCGGCCCTGGGCACGCTGGCGGGCGCCGTGGCGTACACCCTGGGGAACGTGTGGCTGGCCCGACGGGGCGCGCGGCACCGGAAGCGCTCGGGGCGGCACGCCGCGCACGCGCAGCCCTCGGAGGAGCAGCAGGGCGGTTCGGGCACGGCGCTGGCGCTCGGCGCGCTGCTGGACGGGATTCCCGAGTCGGCGGTGATCGGCGTGAGCCTGCTGGACGGCGGGGCGGTCAGCCTGGTGACGGTGGTGGCGGTGTTCATCAGCAACGTGCCGGAGGGACTGTCGAGTTCGGCGGGCATGCGGAAGGCGGGACGCAGCAAGGGGTTCGTCTTCGGCGTGTGGGGCGCGATCGCGGCGGCGAGCACCGTCTCGGCGGTGCTCGGGTACACGGTCGTCGGCGCGTACTCCCCGGCGGTGATCGCGGCGGTGACGGCGGTCGCGGCCGGGGCGATCCTGGCGATGGTGGCGGACACGATGATCCCGGAGGCGTTCGAGGACGCGCACCTGGCGATCGGCCTGGTGACGGTGTGCGGGTTCCTGGTGTCGTTCGGGCTGTCGCACGCGTGAACGACGGTCGTGCGGGGGGACAGTCGCCCTTCCCCCCGCGCGCGCCGTCACAGCCTCCCGCTGCCCCGTATCGCGTCGGAGGTGTCCGGACCGAGGCGGGCCGCCAGGTCCAGGGCGTCGGTGAACCGGGCCTCGTCGCCGTGGATCCGCGCGGCGGCCAGGCGGGGCGGCGTCCGGCCGTGGGCGAGGAGCGGCGCATCACCTGTTCGATCACTTCCCCGCCTCCCCGTGTCCGTCACGCACCGTCATCAGGGCCGCGGGCGGTCAGGAGGCGGCCGGCTCCGCCCCGTCCTCCCGGCGGCCCCGGAGCCGTCCTCCGGTCAGCAGCAGCGCGGCCCCCAGCACCGCCCAGCCGGCCAGGACCAGTGCGGGGCCCGTCGCGCCGGTGCCGTCGAAGAAGGCGTTGGCGCGCAGCAGGCTGCCGGAGGCGCCGGGCGGGAGGATCTGGCCGAGGTCGGACCAGCCGCCGGGCAGCCAGTGCGGGCCGGTGGCGAAGCCGGAGAGCGGGTTGGCCAGCAGCATCATCAGCGCCGCGCCGATGCCGAAGCCGGGCAGGCCGAAGAGCGCCTCGAGTCCCAGGAGGGTGAAGGCGAGGGCCGCGATGCCCAGGGAGAGTCCGAGCGCGGTCGCCCAGTAGTCGCCGGAGAGGGACCCGGTGCCGAACTGCAGCACCGCGGTGACCGCGAAGCCGGCGGTGAGCGAGAACAGCAGGCCGCCGGCCAGGCGCGGCCCGGTCCTGCCGGGGAAGAGCCGGGCGAGGGCGATCGCCGGGATGATGCCGCCGAAGACCATCGGCAGGGCCGCCGCGGAGAACCCGGCCCCTCGTGGGTCGTCCTCGGGGAAGGGGGCGAGGTCCTCGACGGTGAGTTCGGCGTGCTGCCGCTCGGCGACGGCCGTGGCCATCGCGGTGAGGGCGGCCGTGGCCTGCGGGCCGGCCGCCGTCGCCTGGTACAGGGTCACGCCCGCCGGGGTCACCAGGACACCGCCGACGATCTCGCGGTCCTCGACGGCCTCGGTCAGCGCCCGGGCGTCCTGGTAGCGGGTGATCTCCCACTGCGTCCCGGCCGTCGCCTTCTCGAGCGCCGTCACGGCCTGGCCCGGTCCGGCGGCGCCGACCGGGATCTCGCGCGGGCCGCCGTTGACGGCGGG
>NZ_JACADT010000908.1:0-2316 GCF_013421635.1 Streptomyces sp. UH6
GGGGCCTGGCCGGCGGGGACCGTCTCCGCCTTCGCCCGGGCGGGCATGGCGGTGCACGGGGCGGGCACCGTCGGCGCGGTCGGCTCCGGGGGCGCCGGCGGGACGGGATAGAGCTCGGCGAGCTTCTCCAGCAGCCGCGCGTACGCCTGGCGCTCCGGGCCACGCGGCTCGGTCGGCTTCTTCACCGACTCCCAGCCGGACACCGTGGCCCGGCGCACCTTCAACGCGGTGGCGACTTCGTCCAGCGTCAGGCCGTGGGCCAGCCGCAGCCTTTTACGTTCCTCCACCGGCGGGAGCGGCGAGCGGGACGCGACCAACGCGTCGACCGCGTCGAACAACTCGGACATGGAACACCTCCTGACCCAGACCCTAACCACGTCAACCGTACGGATGGCGCACGCTCACCGTACCGACCGCGTACTCAGGGCGTTCCGCGAGGGTCGCGACGCCAGCACCCCCTGCCGGACCGCTGAGGCGGGAAAGGTGTACGGCACGGGCGCGTGGTGCCGCGACCGGGCGGTCACGGATAGAGACTGGGGCGGTGACCATGAACACTCTCCGCCGCTGGGTCGGCAGAACCCTCTCCCGGCAGCAGGTCTACGCGCCGCGGGAGCGGGTGCCGTTGCTGACCCGCCACGGCAGGGCCGCGTGGGTGCTCCCCATGGGCTGCCTGCTCGTCATCTTCCTCGTGGGTGAGCTGGGCTCGTCCATCCGGGTCGCGAACTGGCTGCTGATGGTCCCCCTGCTGGCGTCCGGGGTCTGTTCGCCGCTGGTCACCCTCATGTTCGGAGTGCTCGTGGTGGGGCTCAACCGATGGGTCGACATCGCCCACCCCTCGGCGGACATCCACACCGAGGACTTCCTGCTCCAGGTCACCGCGGCGCTCCTGGCGTTCCTCATCGCCGTGCTCCGGACGCAGGCGCACGCCTATGTGCGCCATCTCCAGAACGCGGCGGAGACCACCCGCCAGGTCATCCTGCCGCCGCTGCCGCCGGGATGGGGCGGGATCGAGTCCGCGGCCCACTACCAGGCGGCGGACGTCGAGGCGCGGGTCGGCGGGGACTTCTACGACGTGCTGGCGACTCCGTACGGGGCCCGGGTGATCCTGGGCGACGTCCAGGGCAAGGGCCTGCCCGCGGTGTCGAGCGCCGGCGCGGTGACGGGGGCCTTCCGCGAAGCCGGTTACCACGAAGCGGATCTGGACGTCGTGGCCCGGCGTCTGGAGCACGCGCTGTGGCGGCACAACCAGTTGCGGCAGGCCTACGGGGAGAAGACGGAACGGTTCGCGACCGCGGTCGTCCTCGCCTTCCCCAAGGAGCAGCCGCACACGGTCGAGGTGGTCAACTTCGGGCACGACGGCCCGTTCGTGGTCGGCCCGCGGGGCGTGTGGCAGCTGCCGCACGGCGCGGGCGCCCCGATCGGCATGGCCGAGCTCGTCGGTGGGACACCGCCCGTGCGCAGGGTCCGCGTCGGGCCGAGGGAGACGGTGCTGCTGGTCACCGACGGCGTGACGGAAGCGCGGAGCAAGGCGGGTGCGTTCTTCCCGCTGCGGCGCCGGCTGGACGAACTGGCCGCCGACCGGCCCGACGGGATCGCTCCCGTCCACCTGCTGAACGCGGTCCTCACGTCCGTGCGCGCTCACACCGACGACCGGTTCACCGACGACGTCGCGCTGCTCGCCGTCCGGGAGAACACCGAGGACCCGGCTCCCGCGCACGAGCCGGAACAGGAACAGGAACAGGACACCGCGACGTGACCGCGGCGTGCCGTGCCCTCGGTTCCGGCGCCGGTGACCCGCGGGGTCAGGGGCCGACGGTGATGCGTTCGACGACGGGCAGGCCCTTGTCCCACCAGTGCCCGTAGCGCCGGTAGACGGCCGGATCGCGGTCGGCGAGCACCGACGCGAGTCGCTGCGCCTCCTCGGTCAGTCCGCGCCGGTCGGTGGGGGTCAGCCGGTGGAAGGCGGTCAGCTCCACCGCGCCGTCGGCGCCGGTCCGCCACACCCCGGCGACCTGTCCGTCGACGAGCACGCAGGGCAGGATGTCGCCGTTGCGGCGGACGACCAGTGGCCGGTAGCCGGGAGGGATCAGCCGGCCCGGAGCGGCGTGCGCGAGCAGGCTGCTGTCCCACATCGGCAGAAGCCGTGGCGGAGCGGGCGTGTCCCCGGCCGGTACGGAGGCCTCCGGCAGGTCCAGCAGGGCGGCCGGGCCGGGTCCCGCCGGCCGCGCCAGCCGGTCCCCCAGCTCGTTCACCGCGCGGGTGATCACGGGCCGTGTGAGCAGGGTGAACCGGGCGAAGTCCGCGGCCGACGCGGGC
>NZ_JACADT010000909.1:0-2314 GCF_013421635.1 Streptomyces sp. UH6
CCTGCGCCTCGCCGAGCTCGACGCCCTCGTCACCGGCGCGGCCGCCCGGCTCCGCCGGCGGACCTGAGATGCCCGGAACCGTGAAACCCTCCGGAACCGTGAACCTTCCTGAACCCGCCCCTCTCCGACCCCCAGGGATACCCCGCACATGCCCCGCGTGCTCCTGATCGAAGACGACCCCTCCGTTCGCGAGGGCGTCGAGCTGGGACTGCGCCGCCGCGGCCACGAGGTCCGCACGGCCGCCACCGGGGAGGCCGGCCTGGCCGCGCTCCGCGACTTCCGGCCCGACCTGCTCCTGCTGGACCTGATGCTGCCCGGCATGAACGGGGTCCAGGTCTGCCGCCGGGTGCGGGAGGACAGCCAGCTGCCCGTCATCATGCTCACCGCCCGCGGCGACGACTTCGACGTCGTCGTCGGCCTCGAGGCAGGCGCCGACGACTACATCGTCAAACCGGCCCGCACCGAGGTGATCGACGCCCGCATCCGGGCCGTGCTGCGCAGGATGGAGGCCCCGGGCGGCGGCCGGCCCGCCGTCGAGTTCCACGGGGACCTCGCCGTCGACCGCGCCGGCCTGACCGTCGCCAAGTCCGGTGAACGCCTCGCCCTGGCCCCTTCCGAGATGAAGCTGCTGCTCCACCTGAGCGCGGCGCCGGGGCAGGTGTTCAGCCGGCAGCAACTGCTCGAGCACGTCTGGGAGCACAGCTACCACGGCGACGCCCGCCTCGTCGACGCCTGTGTCCGCAGGCTGCGCAACAAGATCGAGGACACCCCCGGCAGCCCGCGCTACATACAGACCCTGCGGGGCTTCGGCTACCGCTTCGGACCCCTGTGACCGCCGTCCGCTCGCGCCTGCGCCGGATGGCCCCCTTCGGGCTGCGCACGCGACTCGTCCTGGCGTTCCTGCTGGTCGCCGCCGTCAGCGCGGGCACGACCGCGGCCCTCACCTACCGCGAGGCGCGCAACGCCGTCCTCGTCAGCGCCCAGGACACCGCGGTCGCCTCCTTCCGCGAACAGGTGGAGACCCTCGCGCCCTCGCTGCCCCTCGATCCGGTGATCCTGCGCGAATACCTGTACGTCCTCGCGAGCAAGGCGAAACCGCACCCGTGGATCGTCTTCGCCGAGTACGGCTCGCTGCGGGTCTCCTCGAGCACCAGTCCCACCTCCTCGGTCATCACGCCCGGCCTGCGCCGCACCGCCCTGACGACGTCGCACAGCAGCTTCGAGAGGGTGGTGAAGGACGGTGTCCCCTACCTCACGATCGCGGTGCCCGTCCTGACGAGGACCGGCGCGGGCGACAGCATGCCGACCGGGCTGGTCCTCTTCGCCGTGATGCCGATGAACGACGAGCAGGCCAGCGTCGACGCCCTGGTCACCGCCGCCCGCGACGGCGCCCTGCCCGGCCTCGCCATCGCCCTCGTGCCGGCGCTGATCGCCGCGCGCGGCGTGCTGCGCCCGGTCCGCGAACTGCGCAGGGCCGCCCGCTCCATGGGCAGCGGCCGGCTCGACGCGCGGATCAAGGTCTCCGGGCGGGACGAACTGGCGGATCTGGCCCGCACGTTCAACGAGTCGGCGGCGGAGCTGGAGAGGTCGGTCGACGAACTGCAGCGGGCCGAGGCCCGCGCCCGCCGGTTCGCCTCGGACGTCTCGCACGAACTGCGCACCCCGCTCGCCGGGATGCTCGCCGTCACCGAGGTTCTCGACGAGGACGCCGACGGCCTCGACCCGGACACGGCTCGCGCCGTACGGCTGATCAGCGCGGAGACCGGCAAGCTGGCGGTGCTGGTGGAGGACCTGATGGAGATCTCCCGCTTCGACGCCCGCGCGGCCGAGCTGAACACCGACGAGGTCGACGCCGCGGAGACGATCCGCAAGACCCTCCTGCACCGGCACTGGAACGACCGCGTCCGCGCCGAGCTGCCCGACGGGATCCGGGCCCGTCTGGACCCGCGCCGGTTCGACGTCGTCGTCGCCAACCTGGTCGGCAACGCCCTGCGGCACGGCTCCGAGCCGGTCACCGTACGCCTGGGCACCCGGACGGCCGCCGACGGGACGGGCACGCTGGTCACCGAGGTCACCGACAGCGGACCCGGCATACGGCCGGACGTGCTGCCCCACATCTTCGACCGGTTCTACAAGGCCGACGCGGCCCGTACCCGGTCGGCGGGCAGCGGCCTCGGTCTCGCGATCACCCAGGAGAACGTCCGGCTGCACGGCGGCACCGTGCGCGCCGGGAACGGACCGGGGGGCGGCGCCGTCTTCACGGTCGAGATCCCGCTCGACGGGGCGGCCGGCACGGACGGATCCGGCACGGACG
>NZ_JACADT010000091.1:0-11001 GCF_013421635.1 Streptomyces sp. UH6
TCGTAGACGCGGGCGCGGACGCAGGCCAGGGCGACCAGGACCAGGCCGGCGACGGCGGCGAGGATGCCGGGCAGGCCGTGCATGTCGTGGCCGGGGTGGGAGGTCCAGGCGACGAAGGCGAGCAGTGTGGGCAGCACTCCCCCGGCGATCAGGCCGCCGGTGCGGGTGAGGTGTCCGTTCCACAGGGTGTGGTCGCGGGAGACGGCGGAGGCGACGGCCTCGGAGACGTCGTCGAACACGGCGGGCGGCAGCGAGTCGGAGAACGGCCGCAGGGTGAGCAGCTCGCCGTCGAGGATCCGCTGGGCCGCGAAGGAGCGGGCGCTGTCGAGGACGGTGCCGTCGCGGCGGACCAGGTGGTAGCCGACGGGCGCGCCCTCGGCGGGGCTCTGCCGGGAGAGTCTGAGGATCTCCGGGTAGAGGTCGGCGACCGGGATGTCGTCGGGCAGCGCGACGTCGATGCGGCTGTCGGGCGCGACGATGGTGACCCGGCAGAAGCCGAGTCCGGAGCCGGCGCCCGTTCCGGACGGGCCCGCCGGTCCGGGGCCGGCCTGTCCGGTGGCCGGCGCGGAGGCCGTGGTGCTCACCTTCTGCTCCCCCTCGGTGGTGGTGTGCGGTGACGGGTGCGTGTGACCCGAGCGCGCGGCGGTACGGTGGCCGTGGAGCGCCGGTGGGACTCGCGGTCGCAGCTGAACGCCCCTGTTGTCCGAAGTCGTTCACGTGTGTCCGCGCCGGCGGGCGGACCTGGCCGTCCGGGCGGGGCGAACATCCGGCACCATACCTCTCACCGGTCCCTGGCGGACTCAGTAGGATCACGCCGCGGCCCGCATACCCGGACCACGGGGAGCCCTGGACAACGGCGGGGCCCGGCAAGGGGATTGGTGACCAGTGAGCCACATCGTCGTGAAGCGCCCGCCGAGGGCGCTGCCGTCCGAGGTGCCCACGGAAGAAATCGTGCTGCAGCCTCCGCCGGAGTTGCCGCGCGGGCATCAGGAGAGCGTGCTGATGCAGTTGCTGCCGACGCTCGGCATGGGCGGTTCGGTGGTCTTCTTCTTCATGAGCGACAAGCCGTTCATGAAGATCATGGGCATGGTGATGATCGCCTCGACCATCGCCATGTCGGTGGCGATGGTGGTGCGCTTCCGGCGGGGCAACCAGGGGCAGTTGGCCGATCTGCGGCGTGACTACCTGGGGTACCTGACGCAGACCCGGCAGCGGGCGGTGGAGGCCGCGACGGCGCAGCGGGACGCCCAGTACTACCTGCACCCCTCCCCCGAGCAGCTGTGGGCGTTGGTCGCCGAGGGCAGCCGGGTGTGGGAACGGCGGCCGGGCGACGAGGACTTCGCGCAGGTGCGGATCGGTCTGGGCCCGCAGCAGCTGGCCTCGCCGCTGATCGCGCCGCAGACGGGTCCGGTGGACCAGTTGGAGCCGTTGACCGCGGGGGCGATGCAGCGGTTCGTGGCGGTGCACTCCATGTTGGAGGAGCTGCCGATGGCGGTGTCCCTGCGGGCGTTCCACCGGGTGTCGGTGAGCGGCGAACCGGAGTCGGTACGGGCTCTGGTGCGGGCGATGACGGGTTCGCTGGCCTCGCTCCACTCGCCCGAGGACCTGGTGGTGGCGGTCGCGGCGGGCCGGGAGGCGCTGGGGCACTGGGAGTGGGCGAAGTGGCTGCCGCACACCCAGGCGCCGGGCGCCCCGGACGGCGCGGGCAGCCGCCGGCTGATCTCGCAGGATCCGCGGGCGCTGGAGGACCTGCTGGCCGGGCGTCTGTCGGGCCGGCCGCGCTTCCATCCCGCCGCTCCGCCGCTGCCGGAGACACCGCACCTGGTGCTGGTGCTGGACGGGGTGTCGCTGCCGCCGGACTCGGTGCTGGCCGGCCCGGAGGGGCTCCAGGGCGTGACGGTGATCGAGGTGGCGCCGGGCGAGCAGGTGGGCGTGCCGGGTGACCTGGCGATGTCGGTGCGGCCGTCGTCGCTGCGGCTGGAGTCGGCGCACGGCGCGGTGTACGAGGGGACGCCGGACGTGATGTCGTACGCGTCGGCCGAGGCGCTGGCCCGGCAGCTGGCGCCGCTGCGGATGGCCTCCGGCGGGGACGACGACGAGCCGCTGCTGGCGAACCTGGAGTTCACCGATCTGCTGAACCTGGGTGACGCCGCCTCGGTGGACCCCAAGCGGACCTGGCGGCCGCGCGCGCTGGCGGAGCGGCTGCGGGTGCCGATCGGTGTCGGCGAGGACGGCCGTCCGGTGATGCTGGACCTGAAGGAGGCCGCGCAGGAGGGCATGGGCCCGCACGGCCTGTGCGTGGGCGCGACGGGTTCGGGCAAGTCGGAGCTGCTGCGCACCCTGGTGCTGGGACTGGCGGTCACCCATTCCTCGGAGACGCTGAACTTCGTGCTCGCCGACTTCAAGGGCGGTGCGACCTTCGCGGGCATGGCGCGGATGCCGCACGTCGCCGCCGTGATCACCAACCTGGCGGACGACCTGACGCTGGTGGACCGGATGGGCGACTCCATCCGCGGTGAGCTCAACCGCCGCCAGGAGATGCTGCGCGACGCGGGCAACTACGCCAACATCCACGACTACGAGAAGGCCCGCGCGGCGGGCGCCGCGCTGCAGCCGATCCCGTCGTTGGTGCTGGTCATCGACGAGTTCAGCGAACTGCTCACCGCGAAACCGGACTTCATCGAGATGTTCGTGCAGATCGGCCGCATCGGCCGGTCGCTGGGCGTGCACCTGCTGCTGGCCTCGCAGCGTCTGGAGGAGGGACGCCTGCGCGGCCTGGAGACGTATCTGTCGTACCGGATCGGTCTGCGGACCTTCTCCGCGGCGGAGTCGAGGGCGGCGCTGGGCGTTCCGGACGCCTACGAACTGCCGAACGTGCCGGGTTCCGGCTTCCTGAAGTTCGGCACCGACGAGATGGTGCGGTTCAAGGCCGCCTACGTGTCGGGCGTGTACCGCTCGGGGGCGCAGCAGGCGGCGCTCGCGGGCGGGCCGCTGCCGGTGGACCGGCGGCCGGTGCTGTTCACCGCCGCGGAGGTGCCGGTGCGGTACGCGGCGGTGCCGCGGCAGCGCGTGGCCGAGCCCGAGGCGCCGGGGACCGACGACGCGCTGGCGGACACGGTGCTGGACGTGATCGTGAAGCGGCTGGAGGCCCAGGGCCCGGCGGCCCACCAGGTGTGGCTGCCGCCGCTGGACAGCCCGCCGTCGCTGGACGGTCTGCTGCCGGGGCTGACGGCCGTGCGGGGGCGTGGTCTGACGCAGCCGGGTTACGAGGGCGCGGGCCGGCTGGTGGTGCCGGTGGGTCTCCTCGACAAGCCGTACGAGCAGCGGCGCGATCCGCTGTGGGTGGACTTCGCGGGCGCTGCCGGTCACATGCAGATCCTGGGCGGTCCGCAGTCCGGCAAGTCGACGCTGCTGCGCACCCTGGTGTCGTCGTTCGCGCTCACCCACACCCCGCACGAGGTGCAGTTCTACGGGCTGGACTTCGGCGGTGGCGGCATGGTGTCGATCGAGGGGCTGCCGCATGTGGGCGGTGTGGCGTCCCGGCTGGACCCGGAGCGGGTGCGGCGCACGGTCGCCGAGGTGTACGGCGTGCTGAACCGGCGGGAGGAGTACTTCCGGGCGGCGGGCATCCCGTCGATGGCGGAGTTCCGCAACCGGCGGGCGCGCGGCACGATCTCGGTGACGGACCAGCCGTGGGGCGACGTCTTCCTGCTGATCGACGGCTGGGGCAACTTCAAGGGCGAGTACGAGGCGCTGGAGCAGGTGGTGCTGGACATCGCGGCGCGCGGCCTCGGTTACGGCGTCCACCTGGTGCTCACCGCCTCGCGGTCGATGGAGGTCCGCTCCAACCTCAAGGACCACCTGATGAACCGCCTGGAGCTGCGGCTCGGCGACACCATGGACTCGGAGTTCGACCGCAAGGTGGCGGCGAACGTGCCGGCGGGTGTGCCGGGCCGGGGCCAGTCGCCGCAGAAACTGCACTTCATGGCCGCGGTGCCGCGCATCGACGGCCTGACCTCGGACTCGGACCTGGCGGACGCGACGGCGGCGCTGGCCTCGGAGGTGTCGCGGCACTGGACGGCGCCGCCGGCGCCCCAGGTGCGGCTGCTGCCGCGCCGGCTGGCCCTGGAGGAGCTGCCGGCCGGCGACCGGTTCCCGCGGCGGGGCGTGGCGTTCGGGCTGGACGAGAACGACCTGGAGCCGGTGTTCGTCGACTTCGACCAGGACCCCTTCTTCCTGGTGTTCGGCGAGAGCGAGTCGGGCAAGTCGAATCTGCTGCGGCTGCTGATCCGGCAGCTCACGCAGCGCTACTCGGGCGACGAGTGCAAGCTGTTCGTGATCGACAACCGGCGCTCGCTGCTGGACGTCACCCCGACCTCGCACCTGGCCGAGTACATCCCGATGTCCAACACGATGGACCACCACATGGCGGCTCTGGCGGACCTGATGCGCCGCCGCTCGCCGACCGCGGACGTCACCGCGCAGCAGCTGCGGGACCGCAGCTGGTGGAGCGGGCCGACGGTGTACGTGGTCGTCGACGACTACGACCTGGTGTCCACCTCGCAGGGCAATCCGCTGGCGGGGCTGACCGAACTCCTGCCGTTCGCGCGGGACGTGGGCGTGCGGTTCATCATCGCCCGCTCCACGGCGGGCGCCGGGCGCGCGGGTTACGAGGCGTTCGTCCAGCGCATCAAGGAACTGGGCGCCCAGGGCGTGGTGCTGGCCGGCGACCCGGCCGAGGGCGACCTGCTCGGCGGTGTCCGGGCGCGGCCGATGCCGGCCGGGCGGGGTGTCTTCGTCTCCCGCAGACGGGGCAAGCCGCTGGTCCAGACGGGCCTCATGCCGGAGGGAGCGTACTGATGACGGGACTGATGATCTTCGGGCTCCTGGTCTCGCTGATACCCGGCGCGCTGGGGCTTCTGGACCAGAAGAAGATGTGGTGGCGGTTCCAGGCGAAGAACTACGCCCATCCGGAGCACAACGAGCCCTCCGAAGGGGCGTTCCGACGGCAGCGGATCGCCCTGATCTGCTGCTCACTGGGATTCGTGACGCTCATCGTCTGGCTCATGGCCACGGCGCCGTCACCTAGCTGAAACGGGGGAGAACACTCATGGCATGGGACGAGTGGGAGCAGTTGAAGTCCGAGGCGGCGGAACGCGCCTCGGGGAACATGCAGTTGAACCGGCTGCCTGACGACATGGGCGGCGGGTCCGGCCGGCCGCCGTCGAGCGCGGGTGATCTCGAGGTCCACCAGAAGGACCTGGTCGCCATCGGTAAGGAGGCGCACACCCTCTACGACCAGCTGTGGGACAAGGCCCGGCTGAAGGAGGCGGTGGACGGCGCGGCCGGCGACCTCACCACCCAGGGCTTCGCCCTGGGCTCGGGGCTGAGCCACGTGTCGACGAAGTGGAGCACACAGCTGAACTCGCTCCTCGACGCCTGCGCGCACATCAGCAACCATCTTCAGGTGACACGCAGGATCCACGACGACGACGAGAACTACATCCTGCGGCAGATGAGCAGCATCACCGCCCTGGACGCGGGCTTCGACGAGCGGGTCGAACCGCACGAGGCTCCGAAGCCCAACCCGATCTACGGCGACGACAAGAAGAAGTGACGGGGGACGAGTTGCCATGGATCTGAGCGCACTGCGTTATGCCAATTTCTCCAGGCTCGACGAGGCGGTCGAGGAGTGGAGACTGGTCTCCAAGAACCTGGAGACCCTGGCCAAGGACGCCGAGGACGGCCTCCACAAGACCTCGCTGAAGGCCAACTGGTCCGGGGAGAACAGTCAGGTCACCAAGGAGTTCATCGGCAAGACCGCGGGTGAGTTCCAGGACGCCCACACCCAGGCGACCACCATCCACAACATCCTCAAGGACACGACGGGCGAGCTGAAGAGCTACCACCGTCAGTTGAACGATGCGCTGGACCGCGGGCTGAAGAAGAACCTCACCGTCATGGACACCGGTGACGGCGGGTTCACCGTCACCATGAACATCCACCCCGACCGGGCCGCCAAGGGCCACACGCCACCCGAGCACGACGCGAGCGACGTGACCGCGCTGCGGGACGAGATACAGGGGATCCTCTCCAAGGCCACGGAGAGTGACGACAGTGCCCGTAAGGTACTCGTCGCGATAGCCGACCAGAGCCGGCTGGGCTTCTCCGACGCCACGTACTCCGACCGCGACAGCGCGGCGGAGGCCGTGCGGGACGCCGAGGACATGGCCAAGCTGGCCAAGCAGAAGCCGGAGGACCTGTCGCCCGAGGAGTTCGACCGCCTCAACGCGGGTCTCAAGGAGCACGCCGGCGACCCGCTGTTCGCCGAGACCTTCGCGACCACCCTCGGCCCGAAGGGTGTGCTGGAGTTCTGGTCCGGCATCAACGACAGGCTGGGCACCGGCGAGCACCTCTTCCGTGCGCGCGAGGATCAGTTCGACGACCTGCAGAAGAACCTCAGCCTCACGCTGGCCGGCGCCACACAGAGCGATTCCCCCGCCATGGCGGACTGGCAGACCAAGATGATCGCGCTGGGCGACAAGCCGGTGCGGGAGGGCTACAGCCCGCTCGGGTTCCAGGTGATGAGCAATCTGATGCGCGCCGGCGACTTCGACGACAGCTTCCTCACCCGCTACGGCAACTCGCTGATGGAGACCGAGCGCAGCCGTTCCTACAACGGGGACTACGCGGAGCGGGCATGGGGAGGCCGGACCCACTGGGACCCCTGGCTCAACCACATGGGTGAGGACAGCGGCGACGACCCTGTCACCGGGTACCTCAAGGCACTGTCGAACAACCCGGACGCGGCCACGAGCTTCTTCAACCAGGAGTTCATCAACAAGGGCGAGGAGAACAACCCCTTCGAGAAGGAGGTCGACGGCAAGAAGAGCCCGGTCTCGCTCTCGAACTTCGAGTACCTCTTCGAGGAGCGTGACTGGCCGCCGGAGTACGGTCCGGAGGACGACAAGGTGCACATCGGCCGCAACAACCTGGCACTCGCGCTCGAGGCGGCGACGACGGGGCATCCGGCGGGCGAACTGCCGACGGCGGACACCCCGGCGCACAACGCGGAGCAGGCCCGGCTGTTCGAAGCGATCACGGCGTCGGTCTCGGAGGACCCCGGCCGACTCACCGACCGCGGCTACATGTTCGACAGCATCGGCCAGATCACCTCCGAGTACCTGCCCGACATCAATCGCGCGCTGACCGACGACCACGACGGGGACACGGACCGCCTGTATCCGGTCTCCGGGACCGCTGCGGAGGTGAACCACCGCGACGCGACGCGGCTGATGTTCACCCTCGGCCAGAACCCGGAGACGTACGCGGCGGTCGAGGTCGGCCAGAAGACCTACATGGGCAACCTCATGGAGTACCACCTGAACCCCGATCTGCCCGAGTCGCTGCGCTACTCGCAGGACCCGCAGTTCGTGGTCGAGCAGATCGCCAAGGGTTCCGGCGAGGTCTCCGGGACGCTTGCCCAGGGCCGGGCCGAGGAGGTCGCGGGCGAGGCCGAGGAGAAGGACAAGGCGTACGAGCAGTCCGTCGCCCAGCGCAAGAACGTGATCTCCGGCGTCGTCGGTACGGCGGCCGGGGTCGGTGTCTCATTCATCGCCTCCCCGGTGGCGGGCGCCGCGGTCAGCGGCGTGGTGGGCGGGGCGACCAGTGTGATCCTCGAGGGGATCTTCGCGGACGCCGAGGGCAAGGCCAAGGAGGAGGCCGGCCCGGTGATGGGCGAGCTCTGGGAGAGTGGGAAGGACAGCAACTCCAAGTACACCGAGCTGGCGGCCGAGACGGCGGCGAAGAACTACAACCTGGACCTGCCCGACGTGGGCGAGTGGGCCCGTGACGGGGCCCGGGAGGGGTTCACCGACTCCGGTGTGAACGTCAACGGGACGGCGGCGGACCTGAAGACGGACATCTGAGCCCGCGTCCGCCGCCCGCCCTCCCCCACCCTTCCCGCACGTTCCCAGCAAGGAGCACCACCGTGAAGTCGTCGTCCCGGACCGCCGCCCGTACCACCGCCCGTCTGTATGCCGTGATCGGCGCCTGCGTCGTCATGGCCACCGGCCTGACGGCCTGCGGGGGTGCGGAGCGGGAGTACGCGGTGCCGAAGAGCCTCTGCGGGATCGCGGTGCCCGCGGACGAGCTGGCGCCGTTCCTGCCCGCCGGCAAGGAGATCGAGGTGAAGGAACGGGACTCGGACGACGAGTTGAGCTGGAAGACGGGCTGCCTCGTCCTCGTCGACGGGAAGGACGTGCTGGCCACGACGGTGGAGTGGAACGAGCCGGACACCCGCACGGGCGACTTCGCCGGGGGTGTCAGTCTGGAGCGTCCGGACCACAGCACCGACGACGGCCACTTCCTGTGGTCCGGCCGCGAAGGCTTCGGACGGACCGGGTGCACCGCTCCCGACGACGGTGACCGCCTGTTCACCGCCGTGCGTGCCTACGGTTCGGAGCACGAGGACGCCGACGCGATGAAGCGCGTCATCCATGCCTACACCAAGGCCGTCGAGAAGTCGGACCTCTGCCGGTCGGCGGGTGAACTCTGAGCGGCCTTTCGCCGCGAGAGCCGCGAGAGCCGCGAGAGCAAGGAACCGGGGCGGGGCGCCCTCCGTGCGCGCCCCGCCCCGGTTCCGTCGTGCCGTGGTCCTGAGTGCTCAGCCCTGGAAGTAGCCGGCCGCCTTGAGGTCGCCGCCGCGGTAGTCACCGCCGGCCGCGCTGACCTTCTGGCCGATCTGCATCAGCGCCTGGTGAATGGCGTTGCTGTGCCTGTCCCACTCCACCATCGCCTGCTGGAACGTGGTCGCGGCCTCGCCCTCCCAGCCCGTCGCGGCCTGCGCGATCGCGGACTTCAGCGCGCCGAGGTCCTCCTCCAGCTTCCGGGCCTGGTTGCCCAGCTCGGTGGTGATGGCGTCGAGACCGCCGTACTTGACCGCGAGTTCGTCCTGGCTCATCGACATGTTCTGTCCCGTCTCCTGCTCGTCGTCGTGGGTTGCGGTGCGGTGCCGGTGCCGGTGCCTGCGCCGATGCCTGCGCCGGCATCGGCTTCAACTTCGGCTTCGGCTTCGGCTTCGGCTTCGGGGCCTGCGTCGGCTCAGTAGCCGTTGAGCGCGGAGTGCTTGCCGCCGTACTGCACGTCGATGGACTCGATCGTGGCCCGCACCTGGTCCTCGAGGTTGTCCTTGTCCTTGCGGGTCGCGTTGATGTTGTCGAGGAACTTCACGAGCAGCTGGCCGATGTCGCGCATGTGCTCGTTGATCTCGACCTGCTTCTTGTTGAAGGCCGCGGCGCCGATACCCCGCCAGTGGCCCTCGAGCTGGTCGATGGTGCCCTGCAGCCGGGTCATCTGACCCTTGATCGACTCGAAGCGGTCGACGATGTTCTTCTCGAGCGCGATGACTTCGCTGTCCCTGAGAAGCTGCCCATCTGATGCCATGACCTGTGGTCCCTTTCGTCAACGGTCCTTGATGGCCGTCCGGTTGGCCGGCTTTCGGGGTCGGTCGGTATGCGGGTGGCGGCGTCGGAGGGCCGTCAGCCGGTGCGGCGCTTCCTCAGCAGCACGACGGCGACGCCGCCGATCACCAGCACCGCCGCGGCGCCTCCGGCGACCGGCCACAGGAGGCCGTTGCCGTCGTCCGCGGTGTCGGCGGCCGATGTCGCATCCTCGCCGCCGGGGGCGTGCGCCGGGTCGGCGCCGTCCTTCTTCTCCTCGGAGGGGCTGGGCGACGGGCTGGGCGCCTTGCCCTTGGCGTTCTCGCGGTGGAGCGGGTCGGCGTCCGGGGCGGCCGGCTTGTAGTCCGCGTCGTCCAGCACGAGACGGGGGCGGAGCAGACCGTACCCGAGGTACTTGCTCGGCACGTCCTTGGGCCAGTCCCGGCCCGCCGTGTCGATCAGTGCGCTCATCACCTGGTTCGCGGTCCAGTCGGGGTGGGCGGACCAGATCAGCGCGGCGGAGGCGGAGGCCACGGCGGTGGCGGCGCTGGTGCCCTCCTGCATGCAGTAGGAGCGGAACGAGGCGTCGCACCAGCTCGGGACTTCGAGTCCGGGCGCGGCGACATCCACGTACTGGCCAGCTTCCGAGAAGTCTCCCACCGTGCCGCTCTCGTCGGCGGCGGCCACCCCGACGACGTAGGGGTATGCGGCCGGGTAGCCGATGGTCTCGGCCTCGAAGCCCTTGCCCATTGCGTCGTTGCCGACGCCCGCGAACAGCAGCTTGCCCTTGGAATGGGCGTAGGCGACCGCCTCGTCCTCCTGCCATGTGGGCGTTCCCCAGCCGAAGGACATGCTGATGATCTTGGCGTCGCTGTCCGCCGCCGCCCTGATCGCCTCGAGGACACTGGGTGCCTTGGCCGCTTCCGCCTTGTCCTTCAGTGTGGAGAGGCCGATGCGGATCGGGATGATCTCGGCGTCGGGCGCAAGGCCCTTCAACCCTCCCCCTGCGCCCGTCCCGGCGATGATCTCGGCCATGCTGGTGCCATGGCTGTCGTAGTCCTCCGTGGCACCGTAGTTCTGCGGAGCGGGGATCTCGTCGGTCAGCACCTGTCCCTTGAGGGAGGGCGTCGCGGGATTGACCCCGCTGTCGATGACCGCGACCTTCACCCCCTCGCCGGTGCTGGTCTTCCACATCTCCTCGGCGCGCATGGCGTCCAGGTACCACTGCTTCGACTGCCAGTCGGCCGCTGCCGCCTGAGGAGTCAGACCGGCTGAGAGGGCGGCCAGCGCGCCGAGCGTCGCCGTCGCGGCGGACCACCGCCTGCCGAGGGACCGGCTTCGGGCGGTCGGCCTACCGGGTCTGCTGATGCGCACCATGGCTCCTGTCTGCGTCGCTCTTGTCGTCAGCCCGCCGCGGGCGGCGTCTCGCGCCGGTCGTCACCGGGGAAACGGCTCTTCCCCCGGGTGTCCGCCCCGCTGGGGGTGGCGGTCACACCGCCGGGCGCCGCCTGCGGGCGGCCGGTACCCTGTCCCGTCCGTGCCCCCGGGGTTCCGGTGCGAG
>NZ_JACADT010000910.1:0-2312 GCF_013421635.1 Streptomyces sp. UH6
CGTCGCCGACGACGGTCAGCTCGCCGTCGAACCCGGCCTCGCGGAGGGCGCCGGCCGCGGTGACCCCGGCGATGCCGTTGCCGACGACGACCACCCGGCGGACGGCGGCGCCCTTCACGCGATCCTCAGCGCGGCGACGGGACAGACGCGGACGGCGGCGCCGGCCAGGGCGGCGTCGGCCTCGCCGACCTCCTCGCGGTCCAGCACCAGCTCGCCGTCGTCGTCGAGGTGCATCAGCTCCGGGGCGGCCTCCTCGCACAGCCCGTGGCCCTCGCAGCGGGGGCGGTCGAGAACGATCCTCATGCGGGGACCACCTCCAGGACGGGGAGCTTCTCGATGCTCCGGGTGACATTGGCGGGAACGCGGACCTCCGGCCCCACGACGAGCCGCCCGACCCGCCGGGCGAGCGCACCGATCACGGCGTGGGCCTCCAGGCGCGCGAGTCCCTGACCGGCGCAGCCGTGCGGGCCGTAGCCGAACGACAGGTGGTCGGTGGGGTTGCGCCCGACCAGGAACGCGTCCGGGTCCTCGTAGTGCCGCGGGTCGCGGTTGCCGGCGCCGAGCAGGACCGCGATCTGCGCGCCCGCGGGGATGCGGACGCCCGCGATCTCGACCTCCCTGGTGACGCGGCGGCCCCAGGCGTTGATCGGAGGCCAGAACCGCAGCACCTCGTTGAACGCCGCCGGCACCAGCGCCGGGTTCGCGCGCACCCGTGCGAGCTGGTCGGGGTGCGCGGCGAACAGCGCGACGATGTTGCCGATGGCGGCCACCGTGCTGTCGACGCCGGCGCCCAGGTACTGGTGGATGATGTGCCCGGCGGTGTTCTCGGGGACGGCGCCCCGCGCCTCGGCGTCGAAGATGCCGCGCCCCACCGACCCCTCGGCGAGGTCCTCCGCCCGCACCCCGGAGCACCAGCCGTACAGTTCGCCGGCGACGGGGAAGCTCTCCACCGTGCGCCGGTTCATCGGGCCGAGGACCTGCATGGCGGCCTGGCCCCAGCGCAGCATGTTCTCGCGCGCGTGGCCGGTGAAGCCGATCAGGTCGGCGACGACCTCCAGCGGGAAGGCGCGGGCGAGGGCGTCGATCGCCTCGAACGAGCCGGTCCGGACGAGCTCGGCGACCAGGGCGTCCGCCTTCTCCTCGATCCGCCCCTTGAGACCGCGCAGCGCCCGCGGCGACAGGTTCTCGGTGAGGGTGGCGCGCAGCAGGGTGTGCACCGGCGGGTCGGAGGCCAGCGAGGTGCCGGTGAGCGCCTCGTTCGCCGTCGGATTGAAGGCGATCGACGCCGAGGAGAACGACTCCCAGTCCGCGAGCGCGTCGCGGATCACGTCGTAGCGGGTCAGGGCGTGGACGTCGTTGGCGGGGAGCCGGACCACGGGGCCCTGCTCCCGCAGCTCGGCGTAGGCCGGGTAGGGGTCGAGGAGGACCTCGTCGCAGAAGAGGTCGACGTCGCAGACGGGTGGGTTGCTCATGCCGACCCAGTGAAGTGGCCGGCATGTCATTGAACAAATGAATGATGCGCATGCCTCTCCATGCGTGTGGCGCATGCCGACGCGTGGCCGCGCGGGGCGCTGACGGATCCCGTCAGCGCAACCCCCGCGTAACCAAATTTTTCGTGGCGTTCATTTCATTGACGCAATGTAAAGCGAATGGCTAGCGTGACGGCAGCCACAGGGCGCGTCCAGCGCGCCCACACCGGACACGTGAGGCAAGGCATGAGCGTCAGTACCCCCACCGTGAACACCGTCCTCGGCCCGGTCGCAGCAGACGAGCTCGGCGTGGTCGCCGTCCACGAGGCGCTGCTCTCGGTGCTCCCGGGGGCGCAGTACGCCTACGACGTCGCCATCGACCGGGCCGAGGTCTTCGCCCGGCTCAAGGCCGGGCTGACCGGGTTCCGCGAGGCCGGCGGCGGCACCGTCGTCGACGCCACGGGCCAGTTCCACGGCCGTGACCCGAAGCTCCTGGAGGCCCTGTCGCGCTCGACCGGCGTGCACATCGTCGCCTCCACCGGCCAGGGACCCGAGGAACTGCTCGGCGGCTACTTCCTCACCCCGCAGACCGACCCGCCGACGCCCTGGCCGGCCGAGAAGTGGGCCGACCTGTTCGGCAGGGAGATCACCGAGGGCATGGTCGTGCCGCGCGTCGAACGCCGCGCGCCGGCCGGTCTGATCGCCACCGCCGTCACCCGCTCCGGAGCCACCGCCACCGACACCGAACTGCTCCGGGGCGCCGCCCGGGCCGCGCTCGCCACCGGCGTGGCGGTCTCCTTCCGTCACGGCGGCGACGCCCTGGCCGAACTCGACGTCGTCCTC
>NZ_JACADT010000911.1:0-2310 GCF_013421635.1 Streptomyces sp. UH6
GGGCCTCGGCCACCGCCTCGTCCAGGGCAGCCGGGTCGCCGGTGCGCAGGTACAGGCTGTCCAGGCCGATCGCCAGCGCGGTGCGGGTCTTCACCTGGAAGTCGACCGTGGCGTCCGGGCGTTCCAGCGCGGCCCTGGTCTGCCGGATGCCCGCCCGCAGTTCCTCGGGGTCCGAGCCGAGCATCGTGGACAGGGCCCGCAGCGGGGCCGAGGAGACGTCCCGCATGCTCTCCAGCGTGCCGCCCGCCATGCCCAGGCTCTCCCACGCGGTCTCCATGTGGGAGACGGCCTTCTGCATGTCCTCGCGGTCACGGGTGATCCCGGCCCGCACCAGATGGGCGTAGCCCAGGTGGTAGGTGAGGATCGCGGGAGCCTCCCAGGCGGTCGCCGGATCGAGGCCGGTCCGCAGCCCCTCCATCTGGGCGATGAGGTCGTCCACCAGGGCCAGGTCGCGGCTCTCGTTCGCGGCGACGACGCGCATCTGGAGGCGCATCGCGTCGGCGAGGGTGCGCATCGGGTCGGGGGCCGAGCCCTCCGGAAGCGGGGGGAGGGCGTTCAGCACCTGGCTCGCGGCCTCCATGTCCTGGAGGGAGCCGCCGGTCATGCCCGCGACCGTCAGGAGGACGGAGGTGGCGATGGGGAGCCAGTCGGCGCGGCCCGCCTCCTCCAGCTCTCCGGCCGACTCCTTGAGCTGGGCCATCGCGGTCCGCAACTGCCGCCGGTCCCCGGTGCGCAGGGCCTGCGCGGCGTTCAGCATGACGGCGTTCATCCGGGACGACAAGGGGGCGTCGTCCTGGGACAGCCGGTGCAGGAGGTCGCCGACCTCGTCGCTGTCCACCACACCGGGGGAGGTCGCCTCGAGGAGGGCCAGCATCTCCCTCAGGTACTCCGGGTCGTCGACCGGGCCGGGCCCGTCCGGCGGCGAGGAGGCGGACGACGGCGGGGAGGCGGACGACGGCGGGGAGGCGGACGACGGCGGCACGACGGCGGGGTTCCGCAGGAACGGCAGCGTCGCGGAGATCATGCGGCGCAGCGGCGCGGGATAGGCGTCCACCTGTCCGAGCATCAGCTCGGCGGCCTCCGTCATCGCCGCCGGGTCGGCCGCGGGGCCCGCCGCGAGGACCGGGAGGATCCGGGCCAGGTTCTGCAGGTGCGGGGGCAGTCGGCGGTCCGCGCCGGTCTCGGCGGCCAGCTGGAGGAGCAGTTGCATGTCCTCGACGTAGCCGGCCCCGCCGTACCTGGCCGGTGTGCCCACCCGGAGGTACTCGCCGAAGGTGGAGACGTCGAACCGTGTCTGCGACGCCTGTGGCAGGGCCTTCACCCGGTGGACCAGGACGAGGATCAGGCTCTTGCGCGCCGTGTCGCGCTCCTCGGGCGACAGCGCGTCGCACCGCCGCGCCGCGTCCAGCAGGTCCACCGCCCGCAGCCGGTCCTCGTCGGCGCCGCCCAGCACCCACCGGACGCCGGCCAGCAGTCCCAGGCGGGCCCGCAGCCGTTCGGCCTGCTCCACGGCCGGGGCGCCCGCGGCCGACGCCTCGGCGAGCAGGACCTCGAACCGCGTGACGTAGGTGTCCAGTTCGGGCCCGCGCAGGCCTTCGTAGGCATCCGGATCGTCCGGCACCCGGCAGGAATCCGTCGCCGTCAGGGCCGCCCGGGCCCGCTCCGACAGTGCCGTCGCCTCGCTGTCGCTCATCCTCGGCTCCTCCCCAGGGCATCATGCCCATTCGACCGTCCCGTAGGGACGCGTTGCGCCGAAGTCGTCCAACCGCCCGGAATCCGACCGGAGTTCACCCTGTGCGGAGTCCGGAGCCGGCCGGCGGGCGGCCGTCCGGTCGTCCTCGGGGCGTCGCGCGTGCGGTTTCCGGGGACCGTGTGGCACGACGGCCTTCGCTCCGGCCATGCTGGGGGCGCCCGAGGCAGACAGCGCAGGGGGAGGGCCCGATGCCGGGAGAGACGACCGTGACGAGCTCCGGACAACCGCCGGCCGGCCCGTCCGTCCCCTACCGGGAGGTCACCGACGACGCCTACGCGCCCGCATACGTGCGGGGCGCCCGGATCCTCTCGTCCGACCCCGAGGCGACCGTCCTCGGCGGGACCTGCCCCCGGTGCGGCTGCCCCTGTGTCTTCGAGCACGTGCCCCGCACCTTCCGCAGCCCGCGCCGCGGGCCGAGGGCGCGCGAGATCCCGATGATGTGCACCTGCACCACCGGACACGAGGACCGGCCGGCCGGTGAGGAAGGCTGCGGCGCCTACTGGAACGTCCGCCTGGAGGACCTGTGACCCCGGCCCCGGCCCCGCAGCGCCTCGCCC
>NZ_JACADT010000912.1:0-2309 GCF_013421635.1 Streptomyces sp. UH6
CTCCGGCCGGCTGCACGCCCCCGTCCACGTCGTTCCCGCCCCGCACACGGCGGCGGTCCGCGGAGCCGCCCGGCTCCTCGAGGCGGCCCGGCTCCACCCGAGCACCCGCGGACCCGGTGCCGCCGGACCTGCGAACATGGTCTGATGCTGACCAGTACCGACATACGGATCGCCGCCGACACGCCCCTGCGGGAGGACGTGGCCGCGCTGCTCGACGAACACCTCCAGGACATGTACGCGACCAGCCCGCCGGAGTCCGTGCACGCCCTGGACCACGGCACGCTGGCGGGCGACGGGATCGTCTTCGTCACCGCGCGTGGAGCCGACGGCACCCTGCTGGGCTGCGGGGCGCTCAAGGAGCTGGGCGAGGACCACGGCGAACTGAAGTCGATGCGCACCACGGCCGCGGCCCGGGGCCGCGGCGTCGCCTCCGCGGTGCTGGAGCACCTCACCGCGCTGGCGGAGCGCGGCGGGTACCGGCGGCTGAGCCTGGAGACCGGCGTGGAGGACTACTTCGCGGCGGCCCGGCGGCTGTACGCGCGGCACGGGTTCACCGAGTGCGGACCGTTCGCCGACTACACCGACGACCCCAACAGCGTCTTCATGACCAAGGCCCTCTGACCGGTCCCCGAGGCCTCCGGCCCAGGGGGCGGGAGGGGGCGGGAAGGGGGCGGGAGCGGGGTGAATCGGGCAACGCCCGATCATCGCGCCGTGACCCTGCGACACTTCTCCGCAGGCGGGCACCCCCACCCCCGGCCGGGCCGGGGCCTCCACGAAGGACACCCGATGCGTTCCATCATCAGCAAGGCGGTCATCCCCGCGGCCGGTCTCGGCACGCGGTTCCTCCCCGCCACCAAGGCGACGCCCAAGGAGATGCTCCCGGTCGTCGACAAGCCGGCGATCCAGTACGTCGTCGAGGAGGCCGTCGCCGCCGGGCTCGACGACGTCCTGATGATCACGGGGCGCAACAAGCGCCCCCTGGAGGACCACTTCGACCGCAACTACGAGCTGGAGTCGGCCCTGCGGCGCAAGGGCGACGCCGACCGGCTCGCCCGGGTGCAGGAGTCGACGGACCTCGCCACCATCCACTACGTCCGCCAGGGCGATCCGCGGGGGCTCGGCCACGCCGTGCTCTGCGCCGCCCCGCACGTCGGCGACCAGGCGTTCGCGGTGCTGCTCGGCGACGACCTGATCGACCCGCGCGATCCGCTGCTCTCCCGCATGGTCGACGTCCGGGAGCGGCACGGCGGAAGCGTGGTCGCGCTGCTGGAGGTCGACCCCGCGCAGAGCCACCTCTACGGCTGCGCCGCCGTCGAGGCGACCGAGGAGGGCGACGTCGTCCGGGTGACCGGCCTGGTCGAGAAGCCGGCGCCGGGGACCGCGCCGTCGAACTACGCGGTCATCGGGCGGTACGTGCTCGACCCGGGCCTCTTCGACGTGCTGCGGCGGACCGAGCCGGGCCGCGGCGGCGAGATCCAGCTGACCGACGCCCTCCAGACGCAGGCCGCGGACGAGAAGATCTGCGGCCCGGTGCACGGCGTGCTCTTCCGCGGGCGGCGCTACGACACCGGCGACCGCGGCGACTACCTGCGCGCCATCGTGCGGCTCGCCAGCGAGCGGGAGGACCTGGGTCCGGAGTTCCGCGGCTGGCTCCGGGAGTTCGTGCGGGACGAGATCGACGGCGTGGCGCCCTGACCGCGGTGGCGCCGTGATCGAGTGGCGAGGGCGCGGGCGCGGAGTTCTCCTGGTAGGAGCACCACGTCCGCGTCCCGCGCCGAAGGACTGGAGATCATGACCGTCACCAGCGTCAACGAGGACTTCGACCAGCTCAGCCTCACCCTGGCCGCCGATTTCGACGCCCCCGTGGAGCAGGTGTGGCAGCTGTGGGCCGATCCGCGGAAGCTGGAGCGGTGGTGGGGGCCGCCGACCTACCCGGCCACCGTGGACGACTTCGACCTCAACCCGGGCGGCACGGTCACCTATCACATGACCGGTCCGGAGGGGGACCAGCCGCACGGCTGGTGGCGGGTCGGCTCGGTGGCCCCGCCGACCCATCTGGAGTTCACCGACGGGTTCGCCGACGACGACGGACGGCCGCTGTCCGACTCCCCCAAGATCGAGACGCGGGTCACCCTCACCCGGCGGGGCACCTCGGGCACCGGCACCCACATGGAGCTCTCGTCCCGGTTCCGCAGCCAGGACGAGATGCGGCAGATGTCCGACATGGGCATGGCCGAGGGCATGCGGGAGGCCGCCGGCCAGATGGACCGCCTGCTCGCCTGACCGCCTGCCCGCCGGTTCGCCCGACC
>NZ_JACADT010000913.1:0-2306 GCF_013421635.1 Streptomyces sp. UH6
GCCGTGCGCCCGTGGAACGGCACGGTCCCCGGGCGGCGGCGGTGCGGTGGGACGGCGGATAGCATCGGGGCATGCCGCTGACCGCCGAGGACGTGGACAGGTTCGAGGTCGCCCGACCCCGGCTGGGGGCGATCGCCTACCGGCTGCTCGGGTCCGCGAGCGACGCCGAGGACGCCGTCCAGGAGACGTACCTGCGCTGGCACGCCGCCGATCCGGAGCGCATCGAGGTCCCCGAGGCGTGGCTGACCAAGGTGCTCACCCGGCTGTGCCTCAACCAGCTGACCTCCGCCCGCGCGCGTCGCGAGACCTACGTGGGCCAGTGGCTCCCCGAACCGCTGCTCGAAGGGGACCCGATGCTCGGCCCCGCCGAGACGGCGGAGCAGCGGGAGTCGGTGTCGTACGCGGTGCTGACCCTGATGGAGCGGCTGTCGCCCAACGAGCGCGCGGTGTACGTGCTCAGGGAGGCGTTCGGGCACTCGCACCGCGAGATCGCCGACGTCCTCGACATCGGCGAGGCCGCCAGCCAGCAGATCTACCACCGCGCCAAGCGGCACCTGGCGCAGGGCAAGGCCCGGACCGAGGTCGACGCGGGCGCCGCCCGGCGGATCGCCGAGGAGTTCCTCGCCGCCGCCACCAGCGGCAGGTACGACGGGCTGCTGCGGCTGCTCACCGACGACGCCGTCGCGATCGGCGACGGCGGGGGCAAGGTCCCGGCCCGGGCGAAGGCGTTCGAGGGCGCACTGGCGGTCGCCAAGTTCATGTGGGGCCTGTTCCGGCCCGCCAAGGCCAAGCGCGACATGGTCGGCGGCTCGCCCGGGGTCTACGCCACGACGGCCAACGGGGAGCCCGCCGTGGTGGCGGTCGTGGACGGGCGGATCGTCGGCGTCGTGTGCCTCGAGCTCACCCCCGAGGGCATCGCCGGCTTCCGCAGCCAGGTCAACCCGGACAAGCTCCGGCGGGCCACCGAGCGGTGGGCGTCGGACGAGCGCGGGGAGCCCCTGTTCCACGCGTTCTGACCCCCGTTCCGACCCCCCTGGGTCAGGTGTGATCCAGGTCACTTTCGCTTCCTGTCAGGAAACGGCGGGCTGTCCGGTTCAAGAGGCGTGACAGCCCGCGCGACGGGCGACCGACCGCACAGACAGGAGCAGGAAAATGCAGCACCGCGTCATCGTCCTCGGCGGCGGCTACAGCGGAGCCGTCGCGGCCGGCCGCCTCGCCAGGAGGCTGGACCCGGCGGATGTGCAGATCACCCTCGTCAACGCCGCGCCGGACTTCGTCGAACGGGTCCGGCTGCACCAGCTCGCCGCCGGTCAGAACCTCAGGCACCGGCCCTTCGCCGAGATGTTCCGGGGCACCGGGGTCCGGCTGAGGACCGCGGAGGTCACCGGGATCGACGTCGGCCGCAGGACCGTCACGGTCAAGGGCGCCGCGGCCGGCGACGGCACCGAGGAGCTGGAGTACGACACGCTCGTGTACGCCCTCGGCAGCGGATGGAACGACCACGGCGTCCCCGGCGTCGCGGAGCACGCCCACGAGGTCGCCGGCCGCACCGGCGCCCTCCGGCTCCGCGAGCGGCTGACCGGCCTGGAGGCCGGGCGGTCCGTGGTGGTCGTCGGAGGGGGCCTCACCGGTCTGGAGGCCGCCACCGAGATCGCCGAGTCCCACCCGCACCTCGCCGTCTCCCTCGCCGTCCGCGGCGAACTGGGCGACTGGCTCTCGGAGAAGGGGCGCGGGCACCTGCGGAAGGTCGTCGACGGACTCGGCATCGCCGTGCACGAGCACGCCGACGTCACCGGCGTCGCGGCCGACCGGGTCACGACGGCCGACGGCCGGGAGGTCCCGGCCGCGGTGACCGTGTGGACCGCGGGCTTCGCCGTGCATCCGCTCGCGGAGGCCACCGACCTCGAGGTCGGCGCGACGGGCCAGATCGTGGTCGACGCGACGATGCGCTCCGTGTCCCACCCCGACGTCTACGCCGTCGGCGACGCGGCCCTGGTCATGGGCCCGGGCGACAAGCCGCTGCGGATGTCCTGCGCCAGCGGTGTTCCCACCGCCTGGCAGGCCGCCGACTCCCTCGCGGCGCGCCTCACCGGCGGGAAGCTCCCGAGGACCACGCCGCGCTACTTCAACCAGTGCATCTCGCTGGGACGCAAGGAAGGGCTCATCCAGTACGTCACCGCGGACGACCGGTCCGTGAACGCCGCCCTGACCGGCCGGTTCGCCGCGCTCTACAAGGAACTGGTCTGCAAGGGCGCGGCCTGGGGCGTCGCCAACCCGTTCTTCGGGATGCCGGTGCGGCGCCGCCG
>NZ_JACADT010000914.1:0-2304 GCF_013421635.1 Streptomyces sp. UH6
CCGGTACCGGAGACGCCCGGTCCGTACACCCGTAGCGCGGTCGCGTGCCGCAGCACCCGCTGGAGGGCCGCGAGCCGCTCCGGCCCCGGCAGGCACACCGCGCCCGGCACGGGCCGGGTGGTCGGCCGCAGCCCCCGCCCGGCGGGCACCACCCAGGAGGCACCGCCCCGGCCCCCGCCACGGGGAAGGGAGCGCAGGAACCGGACCGCCTCCGCGGCCGGGAGCTCCGCCCGCAGCTCGAAACCCGCCGAGACCACCTGCGACTCGGCGAACCCCCGCAGCCAGCGGTCGGGGAGCGGGACCTTCTTCTCGACGACCGGTCCGTCCGTCGTGGTCACCGCCAACTCGTCGGGCCCCACCCGCAGGTGGACCGGGTCGAGCGTGCCCACCCGCGAAAGTGCCTCGCGCAGCGGGTTGTTGACGTCCACGTTGGTGGTGCCGTGCCCCACGTCCCCGCCGTCCAGGCCGCCGGAGAGGACGTCGAGCCGGGCATACACGCCGCAGCAGCCGGAGAAGGACTCGAAACGGAGCCGGTCGCCGTTGCCGGTCACCACCGGGTCGAGCGAGGCCGCCAGCTGCGGCCGGTTGTAGCGTGCGGCCGCCACGTCGGCCACCGCCAGCAGTCCCGCGGCGGCCGCCTGCGGATGCGTGAGGAAGCCGGAGAAGAAGCTGGGGTGGTCCTGGACGCCCGTGGGCGTCGCGCCCCGGGAGGTCTCCAGTCCCAGGAGCCGTCCCTCCGCGGTGGATTCCAGCGCGGAGGGACGCGTGTAGGCCACGGCCTGCAGTGATCGCGTCATGGGAGGACCGTAGGGCCGGCCACCGACAACGCCCGCCGCGACGGCGGCAGTCGCCCCGCCGGGGCCCCTACTGCCCGACCAGACCCGGCTGGAGGACCTTGGTGAAGAGCACCGTCCCGTCCTGCTCGCGCAGCCGGACCGTCATCTCCCCGCTGCCACCGTCGATCTCCACCTCGCCGAAGAACTGGTACCCCTCGGCCGGGGAGACGTTGGAGGCGGTGGGTGCCTTCACGAAGACCCGCTCGGGGCCGAAGGTGCCGTCCAGGGAACTCGCCGGGAAGGCACCCGCGTTGAGGGGACCGGAGACGAACTCCCAGAACGGCTCGAAGTCGGTGAACGCGGCCCGCGACGGCCGGTAGTGCTGCGCCGAGGTGTGGTGGACGTCGGCCGTCAGCCAGACCGTGCCGGTGATCCGGCGGTGCTTGACGAACCGCAGCAGCTCCGCGATCTGCAGCTCGCGGCCCAGCGGGGCACCGGGGTCGCCCTGGGCCACCGCCTCCACGTTGCGCCCGCCCTCGGTGGTGTCGAGCACCACCAGGCCCAGCGGCATGTCCGCGGCGATCACCTTCCACGTCGCCGTGGAGCGGGACAACTCGCGCTTGAGCCAGTCCAGTTGCTCGCGCCCCAGGATGCCCTGCGGGTCGCTGGTCTGGGTGCCCGGAGAGTTGGCGTTGCGGTAGGTGCGCATGTCGAGCACGAACACGTCGAGCAGCGGACCGTGCCGCACCACCCGGTACATCCGGCCCTCGCGCCGCCCGGCCGTCAAGGTGGGGACGGGGAAGTACTCGCCCATCGCCCGGCGGGCCCGCTCGGCCAGCACGTCGACGCGCTTCTCGGTGTAGCGGGCGTCCGTGTCGGCGATCACCTGGCCCGGGTACCAGTTGTTGCGGACCTCGTGGTCGTCCCACTGCACGACCGTCGGCACGTGCGCGTTGAAGCGGCGGAGGTTCTCGTCGAGCAGGTTGTAGCGGAAGGTGCCGCGGAACTCGGCGAGGGTCTCCGCGACCTTCGACTTCTCCTCGGTCACCACGTTCCGGTAGACCCGCCCGTCGGGCAGCGCGGCGGTGGCGGCGATGGGGCCGTCGGCGTAGACGCTGTCGCCGCTCAACAGGAAGAAGTCCGGGTCCAGCCGGGCCATCGCGTCGTAGATCCGGTAGCCGCCGAGGTCCGGGTTGATGCCCCAGCCCTGCCCCGCGAGGTCGCCCGACCACAGGAACCGCACCCCGTCCCGGCGGCGGACGGCGGCGGTGCGGAAGGTGCCGGTGACCGGCTCGCCGGTGCGGCGCGGGTCGTCCGGGTCGGCCAGCACCACCCGGTAGTGGATCTGCTCACCGGCGGGCAGTCCGCGCAGGCGCGTGGTGCCGGTGAAGTCGGTCCCCGCGCCCAGCAGCGGCCCCGGGACCCGTCGGACCCTGCGGAACGACTCGGTCGGCGAGACCTCGACGACCATCCGGGCCGGGCGGTCCGAACGGACCCACACCAGGCCCGAGTCGGAGGTGACGTCGCC
>NZ_JACADT010000915.1:0-2302 GCF_013421635.1 Streptomyces sp. UH6
CCGGGTGAGGGCGAGCCGCGGGAATGTGAGCGTCCGCGGGGGCAACTCGCCTGACGGGCCGCCGGGCACCCCGCCCCCTCCGGGCACCGGGCTCCGGGCCATGACGTCCGTGATGGCAGGTGCGTCGCCGGTCCGACCGGCGGTGAGGACGAACGCCAGTGGCCGCTAACCGACCATGCTCCACAGTTGGACCGTCTTGTCGTGACAGGCGGTCGCCAGGAGCCGGCCATCGGGACTGAACGTCACCTTGGACACCCGTCTCCGATGGGGCATACGCAGCAGTTCGTCGCCGGTCTCCGACCGCCACAACCGCACGGTGCAGTCGGCGCTGCCGGTGGCGAGGAGGTCGCCCTGCGGACTGTACGTCACGCTGAGGGTGCGTTTCGGGGCGTCCATCCTCTGCGTCAGCTCGCCCGTACGCGCGTTCCAGACATGGAGACCGCCGCCGGAGATACGCGTGTTCTGGGCTGTGACCAGCCGCTGCCCGTCCGGTGAGAACGCCAGATCCGTCAGCTCGGCCGTGGCCCGCGGGACAGTGATCACCAGTACCTTGTCGCTCCGGCCACCACGCAGACGGTGGAGCCAGACCTTGTCCAGGAACGCGGTGGCCACCCACGTGCTGTCGGGACTGAATCTGGGGTCCAACCCGCCGTACTCCTGCTTGTGCGGGTGGTGAGCATCGTCCAGTACGGCGAGCGTTCTGCCGCTGTCGGGATCACGGAGTCGTAGGACCCGGTCCCCGTCCATCGTGGCGAGCCTCGAACCGTCGGGGCTGAACCGGGGAGCGCCGATTCTCTCCTTCTGCGCGATCCGCCACAGTTCCCGTCCGTCGTCGGCGTCGAAGCAGCGCAGCGTCTTGTCGGGCGAAGCAACGAGAAGCCGGCCGTCCGTGCTGAACCCCGCACCCGCCACGGGCCTCTCGAACGCCGTTGGCACCTTCAGCGTGTACCGTTCCTGTCCCGCCAGGCTGGTCACCGCAACACGTCCTTTGTGCAGGGTGACCGCGAGCAGGCTACCGTCAGGGGAGAAGGCGACATCGTGAACCCGGGCCTGGTACGGGAAGCAGTGCAGGAGCCGTGGTGGGACCAGCCCTGCAGGCCTGCCGGGAGCCCCGTCGTGGCGCGGAGCGGTGAACGCACGAGTCGGTGCGTCCGGGGACGTTGCCGTACGCCCTGCCGTCCCCGAGTCCGGGGATCTCGTCGCCACCGGTGTACGGCCCGGTGTCACGGACACCGGGCCGGTACCGGCCAGCCGAGGCAGCTCCGACGCCACTTCTTCCGCCGAGCCGTATCGCGCGCCCGGCTCCTTGCGCAGCAGACGCAACACCAGTTCGTCCCACCGACCGGGCAGCCCCGGCACCACGGAGCCCGGCGGGGGCGGCTCCTGCGTCAGATGGGCCGTGAGGTAGCCGACAGCGTCCTCCTCGAGGAAGGGCGGTCGGCCGGTGATCATCTCGTACAGGACGCAGCCCAACGCATACAGATCGCTGGCTGCCTCCGCCCGCCCGCGGGCCTGCTCGGGCGCCATGTACCGGAGTGTGCCCAGCACATATCCGGTCCGCGTGAGCTTGTCGCTCGTGTACGAGGGGTCGGCCGCGCGGGCGATGCCGAAGTCGAGCACCTTCGCCACTCCGGCCTGTGTGACCGAGATGTTGGCGGGCTTGACGTCGCGGTGCAGGATGCCGTGCGCGTGTGCCTCGGCCAAGGCGGCGCACACCTGCGCACCCCACCGCGCTGCGTCCGCCAGGTCGACGCGCCCCGCGCTGACAACAGCGTCGAGCCCGGTACCGCGGAGCAGTTCCATCACCAGATACGGCGTCCGGTGATGCTCGATCTCGGCCTCACCGAGATCGTGCACGGTCACGATGTGCGGGTGCTGGAGCGCAGCGGTGATCCGCGCCTCTCGCAGAAACCGCGCCCTCATCTCCTCGGCGTCACTGCCGCCGCCGGCGAGCGCCGAGAGCAGTTTGACGGCCACGGGCCTCCCGAGCGTCTCGTCGAGCCCCTCCCAGACCTCTCCCATGCCGCCCTCGCCGAGGCGTCGCACAAGCCGGTAACGCCCCTGGAGGACAACGGAGTCGGCCATGGCGAACCCTCTCTTTGCCACGGGGAGACGACGGGGTACCCGCACCATAGGCTACTGCCGTCCTTCGTCGAGGACGCTGCGGCGGCGGTGCGCGACCTGCTCGCCGCGACCTGACCTCCGCGGGCAGCGGCCGCCTCACCTGCCGCGCGACGTCCGGACCCGCCGTCCGCTCGCCGCCAGCGCAGCGACTGCACCGGCAGCGAGAGCGTCAGTACCG
>NZ_JACADT010000916.1:0-2301 GCF_013421635.1 Streptomyces sp. UH6
AGACTGGTGACGGTCTGGCCGGAGGCCAGGGTCATGCCGACGGACCAGCCGCTGATCGAACTCGCGCCGTCGTTGCGGACCGTCACCTCGCCCTGGTGGCCGCCGGGCCAGGAGTTGACCGTGCGGTGCGCCGCGGAGCAGCCGGCGCCCGGGGTGCCTCCGGTGGAGCCGGACGTCGTGCCCGAGGTGGTGCCGCTGGTCGTGCCGGCCGTGGTGCCGGTCGTGGTGCCCGCCGACGTGCCGGCCGTGGTGCCGGTCGTGGTGCCCGCCGACGTGCCGGCCGTGGTGCCGGTCGTGGTGCCCGAGGTGGTGCCGCTGGTCGTGCCTCCGGAGGTCCCGCCGTCGGCGAGGGTGGGGGTCGTCCAGTCCCGCCACCCCGAGAGGCTGCCGGCCTTGGCGGAGGCGACGCGGAAGACGCCGGGCCCGCTGCCGGAGTTCTTCAGGAAGGCGTTGATGCTCTGCTGCATCGGTGTGCGCCACTCCGTACGCGAGGCGCAGTGGGTGCCGTCCTGCACGTCGGACCAGTACGAGATCGCGCTCTGCGCGCCGAGCGCCTTGTAGACCTCCGCGCCGCCGAGCGCGGCCACGCTGCCGGACCTGGCGGCCAGCCAGTCGACGTGCGGGTTCTCCATGAGGAACAGGCCGCGCGGAGCGATCATGCCGATCATCTGGTGGGTGTCCACCGGCAGGTTGTCGGGCGAGGAGGTGGAGGAGCCGAACGCGTCGCCGAGCCACGGCTGTTCGCCGTAGGCGCTGCTCAAGGGCTGGGCCCCGCTCTCGCCGTTGACCCCGCGCAGGATCGGCGCGCCGCCGGTGCCCGACTCGACCGGCATGGTCAGCGCGATCCGCTGGTCGAACGCGCCGGCCACGAACGCGCCCTTGCCGTAGCGGGAGCAGCCGGTGACGCCCAGCGAGTCGCCCCGCAGGACGGAGCCGCCCGACTGCTGGACGACGTCGATGATCCGGCTGACGCCCCACGACCACGCCATCAGCAGGCCGGTGGAGCTGGTGTTGCCGTACAGGGTGTAGAAGGCGCCCTGCTTGTTGGTGCGTGCGGTGCCCTCACGGCCGACGGCGAGCGGGTCGTAGTTGATGACGGCGGCGCCGGCCGCCTTGATGGTCGCGGTGTCCGCGCCCAGGCCGCCGATGACGATCACGGCCGGGAACGGGCCGGTGCCGCTCGGCAGTTCCACCTTCGCGGAGAAACTGGCGCTGCGGCCCTGGTCGGAGACGTTCACCGTGATGTTGCCGCCGGACACCGTGCCGGTCACGGTCGGCTTCGCGGGCTTCTGGCCGTAGACGGTCCGCTCGGCCAGCTCCCTGATCTCCGCCCGGCGGCAGCGCCAGTCGGCCTTGCTGGTGACACGGGTGCCGTCGATCCGCTTGAACGGGTCGGGGAGCAGGGAGCTCGAGCCGGACGGGGTGCTCCCGACGGGGCAGTCGGCCCCCTCGTCCTCGACGGTGGAGGCGGCCACGGCCTGGACGGCGGCGGCCGGGAGGGTGGCCGTCGCGGCGTCGGCCCGCGGATCCAGGGTGGTGAACACCAGGCTCGCGGTCGCCGCGAGCGAGGCCAGGGCCCATGCCCAGGGCCGTAGCAGGGGTAAGCGCATGAGACCTCCAGAGGGAGGGGCGCGGCCGGGCCGGAGCCGCCCGGAGCGCGCCGGGTGGGGGGACGGTGCTGCCGGCCTGTCGGGGTGGGGCTGTCCTCGGCCAGGCGGAGCCTCCCGGCACGGCTGGCGCGCGACCGCCGGTGCGGACGGGAGGGGCGGGAGCGCTCCCAGATTAGGAACGGCACGAGGGCGTGACAACGCTCCGGCGGCACCCGTCTCAGGTTGGCCGTTCTGCCCCTCCTGGTCACCGGCGTACCGGGCGCCCCGGTGGGACGGATCGGCGGAAACCGGTGCGGTGAGGGCCGCCCCCGCCGTCATCGACTGGAATCATTCGGCCACTTCCGGGACAAGAGCGAAACTTTCCGAATGTTTCGGGCGGGTGCGGGTGCGGGTGCGGGTGCGGCTGGGCCCGCGGGCAGGGATGGCGCGCGGGGTCCGCCTCCTCACCCGTGCAACGCGCGGTAGGCCGTGACGGCTCCGGGGTGCAGCGGGGTCGCGCCGGTGCTGATCAGGCTGCGGATGTCCAGGAACTGGGCGCCGACGGCCCGGTCGGGGACCAGGGCGGCCGCGCGGAGGACCAGCAGGCGGGTGAGCAGCCCGGCGACGGCCGGGTCGAGATCCGGGCGGCACACCAGCAGGTTGGACACCCCGACGGTGGCGACGCCGCCGGCCGCCCGGTAGGCCCTCGGGG
>NZ_JACADT010000917.1:0-2299 GCF_013421635.1 Streptomyces sp. UH6
TGCGGGCAGTCGTGCCGCTGGGCGGCACGGGTGGGCGCAGGCGGTGCGTACGCACGGGACGGTTCGCCCGCGCGGCGTCAGCCCACCCGCGCCCGCGCACCCGCGCGTACGCACAGGCCCGACGAAACCCCGAGGCGGCGGAGCGGGGCCCCCGCGCGGGCTAACCTGGACCGCTGAGCTCGTCCCCCTCGGTTGGAGAGAAATGGCCGTCAACCTGGTCAATGTCGAGAACGTCCACAAGGTGTACGGCACCCGTACCCTCCTGGACGGCATCTCCCTCGGCGTCTCCGAGGGCGACCGCATCGGCGTCGTCGGCCGCAACGGCGACGGCAAGACCACCCTGATCCGGATGCTCGCGCAGCTCGAGGAGCCGGACACCGGCCGCGTCACCCACGTCGGCGGCCTCCGCCTGGGCGTCCTCACGCAGCACGACTCCCTCGACCCGGAGGCCACCGTCCGCCACGAGGTGATCGGCGACCTCGCCGACCACGAGTGGGCCGGCGACGCCAAGATCCGCGACGTCCTCACCGGCCTCTTCGGCGGCCTGGACCTCCCCGGCTTCCCCAAGGGCCTGGACACCGTCATCGGCCCCCTCTCCGGAGGCGAGCGCCGCCGCATCGCGCTGGCCAAGCTGCTGATCGCCGAGCAGGACCTGATCGTCCTGGACGAGCCCACCAACCACCTCGACGTCGAGGGCATCGCCTGGCTCGCCGCCCACCTCGCCGCCCGCCGCTCCGCCCTCGTCTGCGTCACCCACGACCGCTGGTTCCTCGACCAGGTCTGCACCCGCATGTGGGACGTGCAGCGCGGCGACGTCCACGAGTACGAGGGCGGCTACTCCGACTACGTCTTCGCCCGCGCCGAACGCGAGCGGATCGCGCAGACCGAGGAGGTCAAGCGGCAGAACCTGGTCCGCAAGGAGCTGGCCTGGCTGCGCCGCGGCGCCCCCGCCCGCACCTCCAAGCCCCGCTTCCGCGTCGAGGCCGCCAACGAGCTGATCGCCGACGTCCCGCCGCCGCGCGACAGCAGCGAGCTGATGAAGTTCGCCTCCTCCCGCCTCGGGAAGACGGTCTTCGACCTGGAGGACGTCACCGTCCAGGCCGGCCCCAAGACGCTGCTGGAGCACGTCACCTGGCAGCTCGGCCCCGGCGACCGCATCGGCCTGGTCGGCGTCAACGGCGCCGGCAAGACCTCGCTGCTGCGCGCCATGGCCGCCGCCGCCCGCAGCGAGGGCGAGGAGCAGCCCGCCGCCGGCCGGATCAAGGTCGGCCGGACGGTCAAGCTGGCCTACCTCTCGCAGGAGGTCGCCGAACTCGACCCGAACTGGCGGGTCCTGGAGGCGGTCCAGAAGGTGCGCGAGCGCGTGGACCTGGGCAAGGGCCGGGAGATGACCGCCGGCCAGCTCTGCGAGACGTTCGGCTTCACCAAGGAGAAGCAGTGGACGCCGGTCGGCGACCTCTCCGGCGGTGAGCGCCGCCGCCTCCAGCTGCTGCGGCTGCTGATGGACGAGCCCAACGTCCTCTTCCTCGACGAGCCCACCAACGACCTCGACATCGAGACCCTCACCCAGCTGGAGGACGTCCTCGACGGGTGGCCCGGCTCGATGATCGTGATCTCCCACGACCGGTTCTTCGTCGAGCGCACCACCGACCGGGTGTTCGCCCTGCTCGGCGACTCCACCCTGCGGATGCTGCCGCGGGGGATCGACGAGTACCTGGAGCGCCGCCGGAAGATGGAGGAGGCGGCCGCCGCCTCCGCCCCCGCGCCGACGGCGAAGCCCGCCGCCGAGAAGAGCGCCGCCGACCAGCGCGCCGCCAAGAAGGAACTCCAGCGGATCGAGCGGCGGCTCGACAAGATCTCCGAGCAGGAGGGCAAGCTGCACGCCCAGATCGCCGACAACGCCACGGACTTCGCGAAGGTGGCGGAACTCGACGCCAAGCTGCGCGAACTCGCGGGCGAGCGGGACGAGCTGGAGATGCAGTGGCTGGAGCTCGCCGAGGACGCCTGACCGTCCCCGGCGCCCTGACGGGACGTCACCGATAACAGCGACGTCACGGGCCGGTTCTCCCTTGGGAACAGGGGAGGAACCGGCCCGTCGCGTTCCGGCGTGGGTGATAGAAAAGGCCCCGGTATGACAACCGGTCCTTGAGTACCGCTGAGGGGCCCAGGAAGCGGACAGGCGCGGGCGCGCCGGTCAGTGAAGAGGGGGAGACGCTGATGACTCAGCCGCCCGACCAGCCGTCCCGGCCGTCCGAGGACCCGCTGCGCAAGCCCGCGGACCCGCAGAACCCTCAGGACG
>NZ_JACADT010000918.1:0-2295 GCF_013421635.1 Streptomyces sp. UH6
GAGCCGGAGCCGGAGCCGGAGCCGTGGCGGGTCAGGCGAGCTGCTCCGGCAGGTCCGTCGCGTGGGTGACGACCAGCCCGGAGACCGCCCGGGTGAGGGCGACGTACAGGCGGCGCAGGCCGGTGCGCTCGTCGGGCTCCCCGTCGACCACGGCCCGTGGCTCGTCGAGCACGACGTAGTCGTACTCGAGGCCCTTGGCCAGCGAGGCGGGGACCAGCGTGAGGCGGGTGTGCGCCGTCGTCTCCTCGCCGGGCCCCAGGTACCCGACGCCCGCCGCGGCCAGCGCCTCGGCCAGCACGGCCACCCGCGCGTCGGCCGCGATGAGGCCCACCGACCCCTCGTTGCACAGGAGTTCACGGCAGGCCGCGACGACCGCCTCCGCCCCGTCCACCCGGCGGATGTCGAAGAACCCGGGGTTCTCCCGGACCGACGCCACCGGGGTGAGCCCCGGTGCGATGTGCGGCAGCAGCCGTGAGGCGTACGTGATGACGTCCGTCGGCACACGGAAACCGGCGGTGAGCTCCTCCACCACACCCTCCGGCTTGCCGAGGTGCCGCAGCGCCTCGTCCCAGCTCCGCGTGGCCCACGGCGTCGTGCCCTGGGCGAGGTCCCCCAGCACCGTCGCGGAGCCGGTGGTGCACCGGCGGCCCACCGCCCGGTACTGCATGGGCGAGAGGTCCTGGGCCTCGTCCAGCACCACGTGTCCCAGCGAGGACGTCCGCTGCACCAGGTCCGCGGCCTCGTCGATCAGCACCGCGTCCGCCGCCGACCACTTCGCGGACCGCACCGACCGGGCGGGCCTCGTCCACAGCAGCAGCTTCTGCTCGTCCTCGCCGAGCACGCCGTCCGCCTGTTCGGCGAGGAACTCCGGGTCGGAGAGCAGCCGCAGCACCAGCTTCGCCGGGTCGACCGGCGGCCAGATCGCCTTGACGGCCGCCTTCACCGCCGCGTTGCGGGCCACCGCGTCCTGCACCCGGTCGTCCGGGGCCTCCCCGGCCTGCTCCATCCGCACCAGCACCGCGTGCGCGATGCGCTGCGGCAGCGCCTCCCGGGCGGCTCCGTACCGGATGTCCCGGGCCAGCAACTCCTGGACGATCTCCTCCAGTTCGTACGCAGGGACGCGCCACCGCCGGGAGCCGCGGACCACCACCAGCGACTCGGTGGGCATCGTGACGTGCGACCGGACGGCCCGCCGCAGCACCTCGGCCAGCCGCGCGTCGCCCTTGAGCAGCGCGGTGGCCGGCTCGTCGGCGCCGCGCACCTCGACCCCGGAGACCTGGGCGACCAGGTCGTCCACCGTGGCCTGCTTGACCTCCAGTTCGCCCAGCGCCGGCAGCACCTGCTCGATGTAGTGCAGGAAGGAGCGGTTCGGGCCGATCACCAGGGTCCCGGTGCGGGCCAGCCGGTCACGGTAGGCGTACAGCAGGTACGCGACACGGTGCAGACCGACGGCCGTCTTCCCCGTGCCGGGGCCTCCCTGCACGCAGACCGTGCCGCCCAGACCCGAGCGGACGATCTCGTCCTGCTCCGGCTGGATGGTCGCCACGATGTCCCGCATGGGGCCCACGCGCGGCTTCTCGATCTCCTGCTGGAGCAGCCGGCTGGTGGTCTCCGCCTCCGCCGGGTCGGTCAGGTGCTCGTCCTCGTACGCGGTGAGGTCACCGCCCGTGTACCCGAAGCGGCGGCGCAGCCCGACGTCCATCGGATCCTTGCGGGACGCCCGGTAGAACGGCTGCGACACCGGGGCGCGCCAGTCGATCACCATCGGGTCGCCGTCCGCGTCGTGCACGTGGCGCCGCCCGATGTAGAACCGCTCGCCCTCGCCCCCCTCCGCCCGGTCCGCGCCCGGCGCGTGCAGGTAGTCGAGGCGGCCGAAGAAGAGCGGGGTGTCGCTGAGGTCGGCGAGGGCCTTGATCCGCTCGTCGATCTGGCGGGTGAGGACCTCCGCGTTCACCCAGTTGGCGGTGACGTCCCGGATGTCGAGGGCTTCGACGTCCTCCCGCATGGCCCGCAGGGCGGACCGGGAGGCCGCGAGGTGGGCCCGTTCCCGGGCGAGCGGGTCGTCGGACGGACTCGTCGGACTCGGCGGACTCGTCGGTCTGGTGGACGGGCTCGATGGGCTGGACACGGCATGCCTCCGGTCGTACCTGATGGTGTGCGGTGACGGCCGCCGGGGCGCGAGCGCGCGGGGGCGGCGGGGCCGGCCGGTTTCCGTCCGGTCGGCGGCACTCCGGGTCGAGGCGCGGAGGCGGGGAGACGCGGGATCTTACGCCCTCGCCGGGGCGCGGGGCCAAT
>NZ_JACADT010000919.1:0-2295 GCF_013421635.1 Streptomyces sp. UH6
CGGACGGAAGGGCGGCGGTCCTCTTCGCCGACGCGGGCGGCGAGGGCGACGGTGAGGGCGGCGAGGGCGACGGTGCCGGCGGCCAGGGCGGCGGATACACACGCGTCACGGTGGACGAGGCGCGCGGCCTCTGGCAGAAGCTGAGGGGCGCCCTGCGCGAGGGCATGGCGACCCGCGGGACGTTCGGCGACTTCGACGGCGACGGCTACCTCGACCTGGCCCTCTTCTCCAGCCGGCGGGACAGCGGCGACTCCACCAACAGCGTCATGCCCGCCCACGAGGTGCGCTACGGGCCGCTCGCCCGTGACCTGAGCGGCAGCCGCACCGGCCCGATCCGCATGCCGTCCCGGTCCTTCGTCGAGGGGGTGCGCACGGCCGACGCCGACCACGACGGCCGTGCCGAACTCCAGGTGTTCCAGTCGGGCGGGGACGGGACGCTCTCCCGGTACGTGGGGCGCCAGGAGGACGGGGGAGTGAGCGTGAGCCGCCGGGAGGTCGCCGGCTACGCGGGAGACGACGACTGGCGGCTGCCAGCGACGGGATGGCGGGACTTCGGGGTGTGCGGGAGCTGAGCCGAGGCCCCCCGCCGGTGACGGGGACGGGGCGGGTGACGGCAGGGGACGGGCGCGGTGACGGCTGCCACCGCGCCCGCCCGGGCTCACGCCGGGCACACGGTCAGCTGGTGCTGCAGGAGACCGTCGGCCAGGTGCTGCTGCCGTTCTTCATGATCGTCATCCCCCAGTTGTTGCCGCTGCCGTTCGGCGTGGCCACCAGGGTCTGGGCGTCGGGATAGGTCGCGTTGACGTTCCAGGTGGTGGCGATCTTCTCCGGGGACGGGACCCTCACGGTCACCTTCCAGGTGTTCGAGCCGGAGACCGAGACGTTGAGGTTGTACCGGTCGCTCCACGACGTGCCGGCGGAGAGGGTCGCCGTACAACCCCCGGTCGGCGGAGGCGTGGTGCCGCCGCCGCCCGACCCGTCGGGGGCGACCGCGCGGCCGGTCGACGGCGAGATCATGCCGGCGCACAGTCCCTTGCTCGACAGGGTCTGCGCGATCCGCGGGATCGCCGCGAGGGTGTTGGCGGGCCAGTCGTGCATCAGGATGATCTGCCCGTTGGTCAGCCGGCCCGCGGCCTGCACGATGGCGTCGGTGCTGGCGTTGTTCCAGTCCTGCGAGTCGACGTCCCAGAGGACCTCGGTCAGGCCGTACTTGGCCTCCACCGACTTGAGGGTCGCGTTGGTCTCGCCGTAGGGCGGACGGAACAGCTTCGGGGTGCCGCCGCCTGCGCTCGCGATGGCCTGCTGGGTCCGGGAGATCTGCGAGTCCATGGACGCCTGGGAGAGCTGGGTCATGTGCGGGTGGTCCCAGCTGTGGTTGCCGACCCACATGCCGGCGTCGACCTGGGCACGGACCTGGGAGCTGTTGGACGCGGCGTAGCTGCCCTGGTTGAACATGGTCGCCCGTAGCCCGCTCTGCTTGAGGGCGTTGAGGAGGGCGGGCGTCTGGCCGGACGGGCCGTCGTCGAAGGTGAGTCCGACGTAGCCGTTGCAGGCGGTGGCCCGGTCCGGGGCGGCCTGGGAGGGGCCGGCGGCGAGCGTGGTGGTGGCCGCCGCGGCCAGGGCGACGGCGGCGAGCGCGCCCAGTGCGGAGCGGAGTCCTGCTCTGGAACGAAGCGCGGGAACACGTGCGAAACGCATGGGGGGATGTCCCTTTCTCCGTGACGAAGGACAGCCGGGACCGATGGCCCGGCCGTGGAACGGGAGTCGGCGGCGCGCCGCTGTATACGGCGCGCCGGAACCACCGACAGTGTGAACCGTCCTGCGCCGGGATTGTCAACGCTTTCGGAGTGGAATTCGAAAGCTTCGCTTCGCTCAAGTGTGGTGGCGCGAGGCGTAGTTGCTGGTGAGGGCGGTGGATGGGGCGCGCATTTCGCGAGCGATCGAAAAGTGTGGCCGTATGCGGCGCCGGCCGGTGTTTATTGGCGCGAATGTTTCGAACCGGAAAGGCGCCGCATCCGTGCCACGCGGGAACGTGCGGGGGTTCCCGGTGACGTCCGAGGGTTTCCCGGAGCGTCAGAGGACGTGGGCCGCGTACCGTTCCGTCACCTCGGCGAGCACCTCGGAGCCGTCACGGGCCCAGAGGCCCTCGTTGAAGATCTCCACCTCGATCGGTCCTGAGGCGTAGCCGGCGGCGTCGACCAGTTCGCGCAGCCGGCGCATGTCCACGCAGCCGTCGCCGAGTTGCCCGCGGCCCAGCAGCACGCCCGCGGGCAGCGGGGTCACCCAGTCGGCGAC
>NZ_JACADT010000092.1:0-10992 GCF_013421635.1 Streptomyces sp. UH6
TGAGGCTGTACGGCAGCCGGGCAGATGCCGCCGGCCTTCCGGTGCGGTGATGCCCGTGCGGTGTGCCCGAAAAGTGGGGTCATGGGGTGCGATTTCGGGCACGGGTGGTCGGATGGGTCGTCCGCCAGCCCGTAAGTCCGGAGTTGGAATCCGTGCAGGTCGTGGGTTAGTATTCATGTGTCGCCGCGAGGGAAACCTCAAAAACGACAAGGCCCCTATAGCTCAGTCGGTAGAGCGTCTCCATGGTAAGGAGAAGGTCAACGGTTCGATTCCGTTTGGGGGCTCAGCCAAAAAGAGGCCCCGCCCATTCGGGCGGGGCCTCTTTGCGTGTGCCGTGCCGATCGCCGTGGACCGGCTCCGGGCGTCAGTCCGCCGGGAGGCCCGGTACCCGCATCGCCAGGATGGCCATGTCGTCCGACGGCGGTTCCGAGGCGAAGCGCTCCACGGCCCGCAGGACGCGCGCCGCGACCGCCCCGGCGGTCAGGCCGGTACAGGTGGTGAGGACGTCCGCCAGGCCGTCGTCGCCCAGCATGCGCATCCCCTCGCGGCGTTCGGTGATGCCGTCGGTGACGCACAGCAGGACGTCGCCCGGGTCGAGGACGCGGGTCTCCTCGTAGAGCTCCAGGTCGTCCATCACGCCGAGCAGCGGCTGAGGCTCCGCCGCGGGCTCCACCGTGCCGTCCTGACGCAGGCGCAGGGGGAGCGGATGGCCGGCGCAGACCACCTTCAGCAGCGCGCTGCCGTCCTCCTGCGGCCAGAGCTCGCCGTAGAGGAGAGTGAGGAAGCGGCTGCGTTCACCCTCGTCGAGGATCGCGGAGTTGAGGCGCTGAAGCACCGCGGGGCCACTGAGGCCCTCACGGGCCAGCAGGCGCAGGGCGTGCCGGGCAAGGCCGGTGACGGCCGCGGCGTTGGGGCCGGTGCCGCACACGTCGCCGATGGCGAAGCCGTAGGCGCCGTCCCGGATCGGGAAGAGGTCGTAGAAGTCGCCGCCGACCTCGTTGCCCTCGCCGGCCGCCTGGTAGATGACCTCCACCTCGACCCCGTCGATCCGGGGGAGCTCCGGGGGGAGCAGGCTGCGCTGGAGGGACTGACTGATGGCCATGCGCTCCGAGTACAGGCGCGCGTTGTCCAGCGCCAGGGCGGCCCGGCGGCTCAGGTCCTCGGCGAGCTCCAGGGACTCCTGGCGGAAGTGCTCGTCGGTGGGCTTGCCCAGCGTGAGCATGCCGATGACGCGGTTGCGGGCCACCAGCGGCAGGACGACGGTCTCGCCGCCCACCGCCGACGCGGTGGCGAGCGTGGGACCGATGCCGGAGGAGACGGTGGTCGGCTCGCCCAGGCCGAGACTGCGCATGGAACTGCGCAGGGCCGCCTCATGGGCGGCATCGAACGGGGCCGTCCAGACGCGGGCGCCCGGGGTGGGGACCGGGTCCGGCGGGGAGATCTTGGAGAGCAGGGCCTTGAGGCCGTCGATGCGGTCCTCGTCCTCGTGCAGGACGTACGACAGGTACGGCTCGGAGGACGGGTCGTTGATCGTGTAGACGGCGCACCAGGTGGCCAGTGTGGGCACGGTCATCTGGGCCATCAGGGCCAGCGTCTGGTCGCGGTCGAGGGTGCCCGCCAGCAGGTCGGAGGCCTCGACGAGGAAGCTCAGCGAGCCGCGGCGGAGCCGCTCGAGCTCGCCCAGGCGGGCGGACTCGACCGCGAGGGCGATCCGGTCGGCCGCGAACTGCAGGCGCAGGGCCTCCTCGTTCGAGTAGCGGCCGGGAGACTCCGCGGCGATGCCGAGGGAGCCCGTGAGGCGGCCCTCGACCTTGAGGGGGACCGTGACCACGGAGCGCATCCCGGTCCCGTTGAGCAGCGGGATCGCGCCCGGGGCGGCGGCCAGGTCGTCGTGGACGGCGGGCATGCGGGCCGAGCCGTAGCGGCCGGGACCGGCCTCGACGGGGACCCGGGCGAAGCGCTGGCGGGCCGAGGGAAGGCCGGTGGACGCGCGGACCTCCAGCTCCGTCTCGTCGTCGGTGGCCAGCAGCAGGAAGGCGGCGTCGGCGTCCAGCATGTCGCGGGCGCGCTCGACGGTGCGCTGGAGGAGGCCGTCCAGGTCGTCGGGGGCGGGGGAGCCGATGAAGACCTCGAAGGGGTCGGCGTCCCGGCCGTCGTGGCCGGCGGTGTCACCGGTGGCGCCCCGGGCAGGGCTCTGCAGGACGGCGCGCTCCTCGTTGCGGACCAGCAGGCACACCGTCGAGGGCTCGCCCTGCGGGTCGCGGACGCGCAGGTGGGAGGCGTACACGGGGACCACGCGGCCGACGGCGTCGCGGATGCCGTAGCTGCCCTCCCAGCGGGAGAGCCGGAGGGCCTCGGCGATGCCGGTGCTGGTGCCCGGGGTGTGCGGCCAGGCCGCGAGGTCGGTGAGCGGTTTGCCGGTCACGGAGGCGGCCTGGTAGCCGAAGAGGTCCTCGGCGTCCTCGTTCCACGAGGTCACCGCGCCGTCGCGGTCGATCTGGACGACGGCCACCCTGACCCGGCCGTCGGCGGCCGGCAGCATCTCGACCGGCAGCGCGGGGCCCGCGGAGCGGGTGCCGACGGCGCGGTCGGGGAGATCCAGCTGGAACCAGACCTGCTTGCGGGTCGTCGTGTAGTCGACGCCCCAGCGGCTGGCCAGAGCGGCGCAGAGCTGGAGCCCGCGGCCGCCCTCCTGGTCGGGGTTGGTCATGGTCAGCGCGGCGGACTGCAGGGGCAGCTCGCGCTCCGGGTAGTGGTCGGCGACCTCGATGCGGACGCCCTCGCCGCTGCGCAGGCAGACGACGTCGGCGGCGGTGCCGGCGTGGACGACGGCGTTGGTGACCAGCTCGCTGGTGAGGACCACGGCGTCGTCGATGATGTCGGCGAATCCCCAGCCCTGGAGGGTGTCGCGGACGAAGGAGCGGGCGGTCGCGACGGAACGCCCCACAGGCTCGAAGCTGGCGGCCGCCCGCGCGGTGATCACAGAACTCCTCGTGCGCTCTGGGGCGTGTGGTTCCGGCCGGTCGTCCCGCGCCTGCCCCTGCTGAGCGGGAAACGCGTCTGCCGGCCCGGGGTGCTCCGGGGGCTGCTCCCCCGAGATCAGTCCGGTCGTCATGTTCTCCGAGGCCGCCCCTCCGATGCCCGCACCATGGTCTCACCACCGTCCGGACCGGACGGGACCGCGCTCGGCCGGACAGCCTTCTGCAAGGTTACTTACCTTCGAGGTCCGCGCGGATGCCGGTTGACGCCGATTCCGTCCGCAGGGTGTGCGGACGGTGTGCGGGCTTGCCGAACTGTTATGGCCTGGTTCGGACGAGGTGAAACACTGGGCAGGCTTGCACTGGGCAGGCTTGACGGTAACGCCCCCGACGCGTGGTTGCGGACGGGCGGGCGGAGTGAGCGCGGCCCCGGTCACGGGCACGCGAGCGGCAGTGGTTGGTCGATCCCTGCGGGAGGGACACAGTGGAGTCTGGCGCGGCGACGCGGGGTACGAGGACGCGTGCAAAGGGCGGAGGCGCCACCCAGGTGGACACGGCCGCGCTGAACAGGCTGCTGTCCGGTCTGGTGGCGATGCGCGACGGGAACTTCCGCAAGCGGCTGACGGTGTCCGGCGACGACGTGATGTCGGAGATCGCCGCCGTCTTCAACCAGGTCGCGGACCGGAACCTGCACCTGACGGGTGAGCTGGCCCGGGTGCGGCGGATGGTCGGACGTGAGGGAAAACTCACCGAAAGGCTGGAGACAGGCGCCTGCGAGGGCTCGTGGGCCGCCGCGATCGACGCGTCGAACGCGCTGGTGGACGACCTGGTGCGGCCGGTGTCCGAGGTCGGGCGGGTGCTCTCGGCGGTGGCGGAGGGTGATCTGTCGCCGCGGATGGAGCTGCGGACCCGGATCGCCGACGGCAGCGGGCATCCGCTGCGGGGCGAGTTCCTCAAGGTCGCGCGGACCGTGAACAACCTGGTCGACCAGCTCTCGCGGTTCACCGACGAGGTCACCAGGGTGGCCAGCGAGGTGGGCACCGAGGGCAAGCTGGGCGGTCAGGCCCAGGTGCGCGGCATGTCCGGTTCCTGGAAGGACCTGACGGAGTCCGTCAACACGATGGCGCACCGGCTCACCCTTCAGGTGAGGGACATCGCGCTCGTGACGACCGCCGTCGCCAACGGTGATCTCTCCCGCAAGGTCACCGTGCACGTCGAGGGCGAGATGCTCGAGCTGAAGAACACCGTCAACACGATGGTGGACCAGCTCTCCGCGTTCGCCGCCGAGGTGACGCGGGTGGCCCGGGAGGTGGGCACCGAGGGCGAGCTGGGCGGGCAGGCGCAGGTGCCGGGCGTGGCCGGTGTGTGGAAGGACCTGACCGACTCCGTCAACCTGATGGCGGGGAACCTCACCGCCCAGGTGCGCGGGATCGCCGAGGTGACCACGGCGGTCGCCAACGGTGACCTGTCGCGGAAGGTGACGGTGAGCGCGCGCGGTGAGGTGGCGCAGCTCGCCGACACGATCAACCAGATGACCGAGACGCTGCGGATCTTCGCCGACGAGGTCACCCGGGTCGCGAACGAGGTCGGCGCCGAGGGCCGGCTGGGCGGCCAGGCGAACGTCCCGGGCGCGGCGGGGACCTGGAAGGACCTCACCGATTCGGTGAACACGGTCTTCCGGAACCTGACCACCCAGGTGCGTGACATCGCCGCGGTGACGACGGCGGTGGCCAACGGCGACCTGTCGCAGAAGGTCACGGTGGACGTGGCCGGCGAGATGCTGGAGCTGAAGAACACCGTCAACGGGATGGTGGACCAGCTGTCGGCGTTCGGCGCCGAGGTGACCCGGGTGGCGCGTGAGGTCGGCGTCGAAGGTGAGCTGGGCGGTCAGGCGCAGGTGCCCGGGGCGGCCGGCACCTGGAAGGACCTGACGGACTCCGTCAACACGGCGTTCCGCAACCTCACCGGTCAGGTGAGGAACATCGCGCAGGTGACGACGGCGGTGGCCAACGGCGACCTGTCGCAGAAGGTCACGGTGGACGTCTCCGGCGAGATGCTCCAGCTGAAGAACACCGTGAACCGGATGGTGGACCAGCTGTCGTCGTTCGCCGACCAGGTGACGCGGATGGCGCGGGACGTGGGGACGGAGGGCCGCCTCGGCGGTCAGGCCCGGGTGGACGGGGTGTCGGGCACCTGGAAGGAGCTCACCGACTCCGTCAACAGCATGGCCGGCAACCTCACCTCGCAGGTGCGCAACATCGCGCAGGTCACCACGGCGGTGGCGCGCGGTGACCTGTCGCAGAAGATCGACGTGGACGCGCGGGGCGAGATCCTCGAGCTGAAGAACACCATCAACACGATGGTCGACCAGCTCTCCGCCTTCGCCGACCAGGTGACGCGGGTGGCCCGGGAGGTGGGCACCGAGGGCCGGCTCGGCGGTCAGGCGCAGGTGCCGGGCGTGGCCGGTGTGTGGCGTGACCTGACGGACTCGGTGAACGGCATGGCCGGGAACCTGACGGCGCAGGTGCGCAACATCGCGCAGGTCGCGACGGCGGTGGCGCGCGGTGACCTGTCGCAGAAGATCGACGTGGACGCGCGGGGCGAGATCCTCGAGCTGAAGAACACCCTCAACACGATGGTGGACCAGCTGTCGAACTTCGCCGAGCAGGTGACGCGGGTGGCCCGCGAGGTGGGCACCGAGGGAATCCTGGGCGGCCAGGCCGAGGTGCAGGGGGTCTCCGGCACCTGGAAGGACCTGACCCAGTCGGTGAACTTCATGGCGAACAACCTCACCATCCAGGTGCGGAACATCGCCGAGGTCACCACCGCGGTCGCCAAGGGCGACCTGTCGAAGAAGATCACCGTCGACGCCAAGGGCGAGATCCTCGAGCTGGTGACCACCGTCAACACGATGGTGGACCAGCTGTCGTCGTTCGCCGAGCAGGTGACACGGGTCGCCCGTGAGGTGGGCACCGAGGGCATCCTGGGCGGTCAGGCGCACGTGCCGGGCGTCACCGGCATCTGGAAGGACCTGAGCGACAACGTCAACCTGATGGCGAAGAACCTCACCACACAGGTGCGGAACATCTCGCAGGTCGCCTCCGCGGTCGCCAACGGCGACCTGACGCGACAGGTCACCATCGAGGCGCGCGGCGAGGTCGCGCAGCTCGGCGACACCATCAACATCATGGTGAAGACGCTGTCCTCGTTCGCCGAGCAGGTCACCAAGGTGGCCCGCGAGGTGGGCACGGACGGCATCCTGGGCGGCCAGGCGCACGTGCCCGGTGTGGCCGGCACCTGGAAGGACCTCACCGAATCGGTGAACCAGATGGCGTCCAACCTGACCGGTCAGGTGCGCAACATCGCGATGGTGACGACGGCGATCGCCAAGGGCGATCTCACCAAGAAGATCGACATCGACGCGCGGGGCGAGATCCTGGAGCTGAAGACGACCATCAACACGATGGTCGACCAGCTGTCCTCGTTCGCCGAGGAGGTCACCCGGGTGGCCCGCGAGGTGGGCACCGAGGGCCGGCTCGGCGGTCAGGCGCGGGTGCGGGACGTGGACGGCACCTGGCGCGACCTGACCGAGTCGGTGAACGAGATGGCCGGGAACCTGACCCGTCAGGTGCGCGCCATCGCGCGGGTCGCCACCGCGGTGACCCGCGGCGACCTCAACCTGAAGATCGACGTCGACTCCTCGGGCGAGATCCAGGAGCTGCAGGACAACATCAACAAGATGATCGCCAACCTGCGCGACACCACGATCGCCAACAAGGAGCAGGACTGGCTGAAGGGCAACCTGGCCCGGATCTCGGCCCTGATGCAGGGCCGCCGGGACCTCGACGACGTGGCGTCGCTGGTGATGAGCGAGCTGACGCCGGTGGTCTCCGCGCAGCACGGGGCGTTCTTCCTCGCCATCCCGCCGGGTGATTCCCAGGAGGTCGGCGCCGTCGACGGGGACGCCTACGAGCTGCGGATGTTCGGCAGCTACGGCTACTCGATGGGGTCGATGCCGACGTCGTTCCGGCCCGGTGAGGGCCTGGTGGGCACGGCCGCGCAGGAGCGGCGGGCGATCCTGGTGGAGAACGCGCCCAGCGGCTACCTGAAGATCGCCTCCGGTCTCGGCGAGGCACCGCCCGCACAGGTGATCGTGCTGCCGCTGCTCTTCGAGGGCACGGTGCTCGGCGTGATCGAGCTGGCGTCGTTCACGCCGTTCACGCAGATCCAGAAGGACTTCCTGAACCAGATCGCCGAGATGATCGCGACCAGCGTCAACACCATCTCGGTGAACAGCAAGACCGAGGTGCTGCTGAAGCAGTCGCAGAAGCTCACCGAGCAACTGCGGGACCGCTCCGCCGAGTTGGAGCAGCGGCAGCTGGCGCTCCAGGCGTCCAACGCCGAACTGGAGGAGAAGGCCGAGCTGCTGGCGCGGCAGAACCGCGACATCGAGGTGAAGAACACCGAGATCGAGGACGCGCGACAGGTCCTGGAGGAGCGTGCCGAGCAACTCGCCGTCTCCATGCGGTACAAGAGCGAGTTCCTCGCCAACATGTCGCACGAGCTGCGCACTCCGCTGAACTCGCTGCTGATCCTGGCGAAGCTGCTCGCGGACAACGCGGACGGCAACCTGTCGCCCAAGCAGGTGGAGTTCGCCGAGACCATCCACGGAGCGGGCTCCGACCTGCTCCAGCTGATCAACGACATCCTGGACCTGTCGAAGGTCGAGGCGGGCAAGATGGACGTCTCGCCGACGCGGATCGCGCTGGTGCAGCTGGTGGACTACGTGGAGGCGACGTTCCGGCCGCTGACCGCGGAGAAGGGGCTGGACTTCTCGGTGCGGGTGTCGCCGGAACTGCCGGCGACGCTGCACACCGACGAGCAGCGCCTGCTGCAGGTGCTGCGCAACCTGCTGTCCAACGCGGTGAAGTTCACCGACAGCGGGGCCGTGGAACTGGTGATCCGGCAGGCGGGCGCGGACGTGCCGTCGGCCATCCGGGAACAGCTGCTGGAGTCGGGCGCGCTCCGTGAGCCGGACGCGGAGATGATCGCGTTCTCGGTGACCGACACGGGCATCGGTATCGCGGCCAGCAAGATGCGGGTCATCTTCGAGGCGTTCAAGCAGGCGGACGGCACCACCAGCCGCAAGTACGGCGGCACGGGGCTGGGGCTGTCGATCTCACGGGAGATCGCCCGGCTGCTCGGCGGCGAGATCCACGCCCAGTCCGAGCCGGGCCGTGGTTCCACCTTCACCCTCTACCTGCCGCTGCACCCGAACGAGACGCCGGCGCAGGGAGCGGCGGAGAACGAGGCGCTGGAGGGGCCGGAGGAGCGGGCGGCGCTGCCCGCGGGCGGTGAGACGCCGGCCGAGGTCAACTCCTACCGGGAGACCCAGAACGGCCCCGCGGCGCTCTTCCGGCGCCGCCGCCGCGAGGAGCACCCGCCCGCGCCGCGCGCCGAGCAGCCGCCCGGCCGGGCCGGCGGTCAGAGCCAGGCACAGGGCCAGGGGCACGGCCAGGGCCAGGGTCAGGGTCAGGCCGGCGGAGAGGCGGAGCAGTCCTCCGCCCCGTCCGCGGGACAGCGCAAGGGCGTCCGGTTCCACGGGGAGAAGGTGCTGATCGTCGACGACGACATCCGCAACGTCTTCGCCCTCACCAGCGTCCTGGAGCAGCACGGGGTGGCCGTGCTGTACGCGGAGAACGGCCGCGAGGGCATCGAGGTCCTCGAGCAGCACGAGGACGTGACGATCGTTCTGATGGACATCATGATGCCCGAGATGGACGGTTACGCCACGACCACGGCGATCCGGCGGATGCCCCAGTTCGCCGGGCTGCCGATCATCGCGCTGACCGCGAAGGCGATGAAGGGGGACCGGGACAAGGCGATCGAGTCGGGCGCCTCCGACTACGTCACCAAGCCGGTCGACCCGGACCACCTGCTCGCGGTGATGGAGGACTGGATGGGCCGCAAGTGATCCGCGTCCGGGGGTGAGAAACGCGCCATCCGGGGTATGCGAACGGGGAGGGTGGCCGAGATCCGGCGGTACCCGGTGGGCGAAAGGTCCCACCGGGAACCATTTGGTCCCGCGCCACGTTTCCGCTGCATGCACAGTGACATCGCGGTGACAGGGTGTGGTGGCACCCGGGGTGCGGCTACGATGACCGGCACAAGGACGGACGGCGCAAGGAAGCCGTCATCACGGGCGGCGTCCCAGGAGGCCGCCCCGAGTCCTGTCAACAGGGGCGGCCCCAAGCCGGGGCGAGGAGGACGGGCCATGGTGCAGAAGGCCAAGATCCTCCTGGTCGATGACCGGCCGGAGAATCTGCTGGCGCTGGAGGCCATCCTCTCCGCGCTCGATCAGACGCTGGTCCGGGCATCGTCCGGGGAGGAAGCGCTCAAGGCGCTGCTGACGGACGATTTCGCGGTCATTCTGCTCGACGTCCAGATGCCGGGCATGGACGGTTTCGAGACCGCCGCGCACATCAAGCGGCGGGAGCGGACCCGGGACATCCCGATCATCTTCCTCACGGCCATCAACCACGGGCCGCACCACACCTTCCGCGGGTACGCGGCGGGCGCGGTGGACTACATCTCCAAGCCGTTCGACCCGTGGGTGCTGCGGGCGAAGGTCTCGGTCTTCGTGGACCTGTACATGAAGAACTGCCAGCTCAAGGAGCAGGCCGCGCTGCTGCGGCTCCAACTCGAGGGCAGTGACCGGTCCGTGGGTGACGTCCCTCAGGAGGGGGCGGCCGGCTCCGGGCTGCTGGCCGAGCTGTCCGCGAGGCTGGCGGCCGTCGAGGAGCAGGCCGAGGCGCTCTCCAAGCAGTTGACCGACGACGCGGCGGACGCCGCCGCGGTCGCCACGGCGGCGCACCTGGAGCGCAAGCTGAACGGGCTGCGCCGCGCGCTGGACGCGCTGGAGCCGGGCACCGGTCCGGCCGCGCCGAGGCTGCCCCAGCAGAGCTGAACGCCCGAGTCCGCCGCGGGCGGTGAGGGGGTGTCAGTGCCGCACGGCCGTCGTTGCGCCGACGTCCCGCCGACTCCCTTCCGACACGATGCGACACGAACGGGTGAAGCATCGCGCAGGCGTGTCCACCGGCGCCTCCCCCGGTAACCTCACTCTCATGGCCTCACGACCCTCCGCAGCCAAGAAGCCGCCCGCTCCCGCGAAGGCGTCCTCGGCTGCGAAGGCACCGAGGGCCCCGCGTCCCGCCAAGGCCGCGAAACCGGCGGCCAGGAAGGCACCGGCGAAGAAGGCACCGGCCAGGAAGGCCGCCAAGCCCGCGCCCAAGCCGGCGCCCAGCCCCACCAACGGCGTCTACCGGCTGGTGCGCGCCCTGTGGCTGGGTGTCGCCCACGCCGTCGGCGCGGTCCTGCGGGGGATAGGGACCGGAGCGAAGAACCTCGACCCCGCCCACCGCAAGGACGGCGTCGCCCTGCTGCTGATCGCGCTCTCCCTGGTCGTGGCGGCCGGCACCTGGGCCGACCTGCGGGGGCCGGTGGGCGAACTGGTGGAGATCCTGGTCACCGGTGCCTTCGGCCGCCTCGACCTGCTGGTGCCGATCCTGCTGGCCGTGGTGGCCGCCCGGTTCGTGCGCCATCCCGAGCAGCCGGAGGCCAACGGACGGATCGTCATCGGTCTGTCCGCGCTGGCGATCGGCGTGCTCGGCCAGGTCCACATCGCCTGCGGCTCGCCCGCCCGCAGCGGCGGAATGCAGGCCATACGGGACGCGGGCGGACTCATCGGCTGGGCGGCCGCCACCCCGTTGATCTACGCGACCGGCGCCGCGCTGGCCGTCGCGCTGCTGCTGCTGCTCACCGTCTTCGGCCTGCTGGTGGTCACCGCGACGCCGGTCAACGCCATCCCGCAGCGCCTGCACGCCCTCGGCGTCCGGCTGGGCCTGGTGCGCCCGCCCGCGGTGGACGAGGACTTCGCCGGGCGCGCGATGCCGGACGAGGACGACGAACGGTACGAGGAACAGTGGCGGGAGGCGCTGCCGCCCGCCCGGCGCAG
>NZ_JACADT010000920.1:0-2288 GCF_013421635.1 Streptomyces sp. UH6
CGGGGCGGCGGACGTCAGTCCGCGGTGTCGTGGGCCAGGCGCAGGTGGTGGAGGAGCAGGAGGGCGGCCGCCATGTTGGCGGCCGGGACCTCGCCCCGGGCGATCAGGTCCGGGACGACCTTGAGCGGCACCCACTCCCGGCGGTCCGACTCGAAGTCGTCCACCGGGTGGCCGGCGAACTCCCCGGTGTCCGACCAGTAGATGTGGTGACGGGCGTCGGTGAGCCCGTTGCTGGGCTCCACGCTCATCAGGTGGCGCAGCCGTCCCGGCCGCCAGCCGGTCTCCTCCTCCAGCTCCCGCGCCGCGGCGACGGCCAGGTCCTCGCCGTCCTCGACCACCCCGGCGGCCAGTTCCCAGCCCCAGCTGTCGGTGATGAAGCGGTGCCGCCACAGCAGCAGCGCCTCGTCGGCGTCGTTGACGATGGTGGCCACGGCGACGGGCCGCATCCGGATCAGATAGTGGTCCAGGTGCCTGCCGTCGGGCAGCCGGACATCGGCCAGGTTGACGTCGAACCAGCGGTTTCCGTACACCGGCTGTTCGCTCAGTTTCGCCCACTGCATCTTTCTGCCACCTTTCGACGGTGTTCGACGAGTGAGTGGCAATATCGCAGCAGCACGGGGAGCGGTAGCAGGGGCCCGAGGGGCACGGGAGGGCGTGCGCGGGGCGGCCCGGCCGGCTACGGGAGCGGCACCCGCAGGGCGACGTCGATGAGTTCGGCCGCCTCGCCGGTTCCCGCGCAGTCGCTGCGCAGCAGGTGTTCGCGGACGGTGCGGAGCCGGTCCCGCAGCCGCTGGGACTCCATGCCCCGGGCCAGCCGCGCCATGGCCGCGGCGGTGGCCGCGGCCTTGTCGGCGTCGCCGCGGCGGAGTTCGATCTGGCTGAGCATGGCCAGCCGGTGCACCCGGCCGCGGTCGTGCGCGGGGGTGCCGACGGCCGCCTCGGCGTGCTCCCGGGCGGCGGTCAGGTCGCCCAGGCTGAGCAGGGCCTCCGCCACCTGGACGTTGACCAGGCCGGGCTGGACATAGCCGGTCTCGTCCGGTTCCTGGACCCGGTGGATGCGTTCCGCGGCCTCCTCGGCCCGCCGGATGCAGGAGAGCGCGCCGGCTCCGTCGCCGAGGTGCGCGTACGCCTTGGCCTGCATGGCGTACAGGTCGGAGGCGAGGGCCGGGGTGATGTGCCGCCCGGCCGTGCGTAACGCGGCCTCCGCGAACGCCACGGCCTGACGGAACTCCCGCATGAACAGCGCCTGGTTGACGAGCAGGGCGATGACGTAGGCGCCCAGGCCCCGGTCACCGCTGGACTTGGCCAGCCGCAGCGCCTGGTGGAAGTAGCGCTGGGCGAGCCCCTGGGCGTCCGAGTCGTAGGCGCAGATCCCCGCGACGGCCACCAACGCGCCCGTGGCACGGTGCAGTTGGCGTCCGGTGGCGTCGGGGTAGCTGCCCCGCAGCAGGGGCGCGGCCTCGTTGTTGAGGAAGCCGACCACCCGGGCGCGGGTCGCCACCCCGCCGGCCTTGCGGTACATGTGCTCGTAGTGGGTGCGGGCGGCGCGCAGCATCTCGATGTCGTCCGGCGAGACGCGGTGCTGCCCGCCGCGGGAGACGTCGGTGTCCTCGGGCGGGTTCTCCCACTCCCACACGGGCATCACGGCGGGCGTCCCGGTGACGGCGGGGGCGCCGAGGACGTGCGGCCGCTGGAGTTCGTCGGAGCGCCACAGCGCGGTGGCGCGGTCCACGAAGCCGGACAGGGAGCCGGTGTGCGGGGAGGCGGGCGCGCCGGGGACGCCGAGGCCGATGTCGTCCAGGGTGACCTGGCGGCGCAGGCGGACCGAGAGCACCTCGCAGATCAGGTCGGGGACCTGGCCGCGGGGGCGCTGGCCCTTGAGCCAGCGGGCCACCGCCGTGTGCTCGTAGCGGAGCCGGAGTCCGCGGGCCTGCCCGGCGGCGTTCACGCGGGCGGCCAGACCGGCGTGCGAGACGCCCGCCTCGTCGAGGAGCGCGTCCAGCAGGGTGTTGGGCTGTCTCGGGGTCATGTGGCTGCCCTCCGGTGCCTCGGTCACGCCAGGGTAGTGGGTCCTGCTTCACACGGGGTGCGAAGCGAACGCCCCGGCCCGCCCGGCGCACACCCTTCCGCCACGCCGGAGCCGGACGGTTCCCTGGTCCCTCGGCGGGCCGCCGTCCTCCCCCCTCACGCCACCGACGCCGGCCCGCCGTCTCCCTTCCCTGGGACGCCCGCGGGCCCGCCCTCCGTGAGGAGGACGGGCCCGCGTTCGGTGTGCGGCGGGGAACTAC
>NZ_JACADT010000921.1:0-2287 GCF_013421635.1 Streptomyces sp. UH6
TGCGGCCCGGCCTGGCGCGGCGCCTGCCGGTACACGGGCTGCCCGTACTCGTCGTAGCCGACCAGTTCGTACTGGCCGTCCGCCTGTCCCGCGTGTCCCGCGTCGTATCGGTCGTTCACCGGTGCCCCTCTCGGCTCACTCGCCGCGGTACAGCTGACGCTTGTCGATGTAGCGCACGACTCCGTCCGGCACCAGATACCAGACGGGGGCGCCCTTGGCGACTCGCGCACGGCAGTCCGTGGACGAGATGGCGAGCGCCGGCACCTCGACGAGCGAGACACCGCCTTCGGGCAGCCCTGGGTCGTGCAGTATGTGTCCCGGCCGCGTCACGCCGATGAAGTGCGCGAGGGAGAACAGCTCGTCCGCGTCCCGCCAGGTGAGGATCTGGGCGAGCGCGTCCGCGCCGGTGATGAAGAAGAGGTCCGTGTCCGGGTTGAGCGCGCGCAGGTCGCGCAGCGTGTCCGTGGTGTAGGTCGGACCGCCGCGGTCGATGTCGATGCGGCTCACCGAGAACTGCGGGTTCTCGGCGGTGGCGATGACCGTCATCAGGTAGCGGTCCTCGGCCGGGGTGACCGTGCGGTGGCTCTTCTGCCAGGGCCGGCCGGTGGGCACGAACACGACCTCGTCGAGTGCGAACGCCGCGGCGACCTCACTGGCCGCCACCAGGTGTCCGTGATGGATCGGGTCGAACGTCCCGCCCATCACCCCGAGGCGGCGGCGTCTTGCCTTGTCGGCCGGGCCGGCGGCCGGGACGCCTCCCGGACCGGCAGGCATGTCCTGCTCTCCCATGCGTGCAGACCCTACCGGCCCGGTCCCGGAAGCTTGACCTCGACCTTCCCCACCTGGGGATTTGCGACGGGATCACCCGTTCCGGGTCACCGGTCGCGGTTGAAGCCGACGGTGATGAAGAGCAGCAGCATGAGGATCACGAAGGCGCCGATGCCCGGCAGCAGGGGGTTGAGGTTCATGTGGTGACCTTGCTCGCCGCCCTCGGCGGCGAGGGTGACCAACTGCGCGGCGCTCTGCTCAAAGCTCATCTTCGGCTGGACCAATCCGTATGGGCTGGATAAGGACGTCGGCTCATCGTATGCGGCGGCCGGTCACGGGAACCATCGGCCCCGCCCGCTCGTCCTCCTCACAGCAGCACCGGCCGGGTGGCCGGGGGCCGACGAGGGCGACACGGGCGGGGGACCTGATGCCGGGCAAGGACGACACGCAGCGCGACGAGGGGACCGCGGCGCGCTCCCGGAGGCGGTTCCCGGGGCTGTCGTCCCGGGCCTACGAGCACCCGGCGGACCGGTCCGCCCTGGTCGCGCTGCGCAAGCTCAGCGGTTTCGACACCGTCTTCAAGGCCCTCAGCGGGCTGATACCCGAGCGCAGCCTGCGCCTGCTCTTCCTGTCGGACTCCGTCCGGGTGAGCGAGGAGCAGTTTCCCCACCTGCACGACATGCTGCGGGACGCCTGCTACATCCTCGACATGCCGAAGGTCCCGGCGATGTACGTCTCGCAGGACCCGAAGCCGGGTGCGATGTGCGTGGGCCTGGACGAGCCGGTGATCGTGCTGACCACCGGCCTGGTGGAGCTGCTGGACGAGGAGGAGATGCGCGCCGTCGTCGGCCACGAGGCGGGACACGCCCTCTCCGGCCACGCGGTCTACCGCACGGTGCTGCTCTTCCTCACCACCCTGGCGGTCCGGATCTCCTGGATCCCCCTGGGCAACGTCGCGGTGATGGCGATCGTGACGGCGCTGCGCGAGTGGTTCCGCAAGTCCGAGCTCTCCGCCGACCGGGCCGGCCTGCTGGTCGGCCAGGACGTCCAGGCGTCGATGCGCGGCCTGATGAAGCTGGCCGGCGGCAACCACCTGCACGAGATGAACGTGGACGCGTTCCTCCGCCAGGCGGAGGAGTACGAGGCCGGCGGCGACCTGCGCGACTCGGTGCTGAAGATCCTGAACGTGCTGCCGCGCTCCCACCCGTTCACCACGGTCCGGGCCGCCGAACTCCGGCGGTGGGCGGCCTCCCGGGACTTCCAGCGGCTGATGGACGGGCACTACCCGCGGCGTGAGGACGACAAGGAGGCCTCGGTGACGGACGCGTTCCGTGAGTCGGCGGCCAGCTACGCGGACACGGTCCGCACCTCGGCCGATCCGCTGTTCAAGCTGGTCGGGGGCGCCACCGACCGCATACGCCGGGGTTTCAACGGCAGCGCCGACAACGCCGGCGGCGGCACCGGGGCCTGACGGCTCCGGGGCCCGACGCCAGGACCCGACGCCGGCGCCCGGCGGGGT
>NZ_JACADT010000922.1:0-2282 GCF_013421635.1 Streptomyces sp. UH6
CGCGGCCTCGATCATCGTGGGGTCGCGTTCCACGCCGGTGACCTGGTGCCCGGCGCGCGCCAGGCGCAGCGCCTGGGTGCCCTGGCCCATGCCGACGTCCAGCACCCGCAGCCGCCGGCCGACCGGGAAGTGGCCGATGATCTGCTCGTCGAGCTGGCGTGCCACCAGCTCCTGGCGCACCACGTCACGCAGCCCGCCCACCTTGCCGAGCCAGGCGCGGGCCGCGTCGGAGTCGAAGGGCGCCGTCTGCCGCGGCACCCGGTCGGAACCGGTGGTGGTCAGGGCCGCTCCCCGCGCTTGACCTGGGGCTTGGGCAGCCGCAGACGCCGCATCTGCAGCGAGCGCATCAGCGCGTAGGCGACGGCGCCGCGCCGGTTGTCGTTCGGGAACTTCTCGGCCAGCCGCTTGCGCAGGCGCAGGCCGGTGACGACGGAGTCGAGCACGATCATCACGATGACGGCCAGCCACAGCAGCATGCCGAGGTACTGGACCCGCTGGTTCTGGATGACCGTCAGGATCAGGATGATCACGGCCATGGGGAGGAAGAACTCCGCCACGCACCAGCGCGAGTCGATGAAGTCGCGGGCGAACCGGCGGACCGGGCCCTTGTCGCGCACCGGCAGGTACCGCTCGTCGCCGGAGGCGAGCGCCTGGCGCTGGCGCTCCAGCGCGGCGCGGCGCTCCTCGCGCTGCCGCTTCGCCGCCTCCTTGCGGTTGGTCGGCGTGTTGGCGACGCTACGGCGCTGGGACTGGGCCACGCTCCGCTTGGGAGTGGGCCTGCCCTTCGGGGCCTGCGGGTCGCGGGGCTGCTTGGCCTGGCTCACCGGCGACTGCGCGGCGTCCTTGGCCTTCTCGTCGTTGGCACGGCTACGGAACACAAAACCCAAGGGTACGGGGTGCCCGTCGGCATGGACCACCGCCCCGGCGGGAACGATCCCGCAACGGCCCGCGTCCTCACCCGTGGGAGAACGGGTACCCGTTCTCCTCCCTGGGCCGGATCGGTCGTGTTCATGGTCGTCCTCGCGGAGGACCGGATCGGCCACCGGACAGTGCGGTAATGGAGACACAGCCCTTACCGTGGGTTGTATCGGCAGTAGCTGGAGCTGGAAGTCGTCAGAAGGGGGCGCGCGAAGCCCATGAGCGGTGTCATGAAGCGTATGGGGATGATCTTCCGCGCGAAGGCGAACAAGGCCCTGGACCGGGCCGAGGACCCTCGCGAAACCCTCGACTACTCGTACCAGAAGCAGCTCGAGCTGCTGCAGAAGGTGCGTCGCGGGGTCGCCGACGTGGCGACCTCCCGCAAGCGTCTGGAGCTCCAGCTGAACCAGCTGCGCTCCCAGTCGGGCAAGCTCGAGGAGCAGGGCCGCAAGGCGCTGGCGCTGGGCCGTGAGGACCTGGCCCGGGAGGCGCTGAGCCGGCGTGCCGCGCTCCAGCAGCAGGTGACCGACCTGGAGACGCAGCACAGCACCCTCCAGGGCGAGGAGGAGAAGCTCACCCTGGCGGCCCAGCGGCTCCAGGCGAAGGTGGACGCCTTCCGCACCCGGAAGGAGACCATCAAGGCCACGTACACGGCGGCCCAGGCGCAGACCCGGATCGGCGAGGCCTTCAGCGGCATCTCCGAGGAGATGGGCGACGTCGGGCTGGCCATCCAGCGGGCCGAGGACAAGACGGCGCAGCTGCAGGCGCGGGCCGGCGCGATCGACGAACTGCTCGCCTCGGGCGCGCTGGACGATCACTCCGGGCTCGCCAAGGACGACATCCAGGCCGAGCTGGACCGGCTCTCCGGTGGTACGGATGTGGAGCTGGAGCTGCAGCGGATGAAGGCCGAGCTGTCGGGCGGGACGTCCGCGCAGCAGCAGGCCATCGAGGGCGGCCAGCAGGCGTCGGGCGAGGACCGGGCGCAGTCGCGGGAAGCCCCTCGGTTCCACAAGGAGCAGTAGCCCCGAACGGCTTCAGGGAGGCCAGGGATGATCGTGCGGATCATGGGCGAGGGCCAGGTCCGGCTGTCCGACAGCCATCTGACCGAACTCTCCGTCCTGGACGACGAACTCCTCTCGGAGATGGAGCAGGGTGACGGCCCGGGTTTCCGCCGGACGCTGCAGGCCCTGCTCGACAAGGTCCGGGAGCTGGGGGAACCGCTGCCGGACGACTCCCTGGAGCCGTCCGAGCTGATCCTCCCGGCTCCGGACGCCACCCTCGACGAGGTCCGCGACCTCCTGTCCGACGACGGCTTGATCCCGGGCTGACGCCCGCACGACCGGCGCCGCCGGGCGCCCGCGGGC
>NZ_JACADT010000923.1:0-2268 GCF_013421635.1 Streptomyces sp. UH6
GGGCGGCGTCCCCGGCTGGGTCGACCACGGCACCCCGCCCGGCACCACCGCCTCGTCCTCCCCGGTCGCCTGCCAGGACCTGCACGTCTTCGTCACCGGCGCCGACGGCACCCTGCGCCAGCTCTTCTGGGACGGCGACCGCTGGGTGTGGCTCGACCACGGCAAGGGCGGCGTCGCCCCCCTCCACGGCGGCGACGGCGCGCTCGCGGCGGCCGTCCGCCGCAACCCGCCGAGCGGCCCCGGCAACAACCAGTACCTCAACCAGACGGTCTACTGCGCGGACACCAACGGCGTCCTGCACGCGCTCAGGGGCAAGGGCGCCAACTGGAGCTGGGAGCCGGGCCGCAACCCCGGCGGCCGCCTCATCCGCGGCGTCCGCGTGGTGGACACCTGGGCGCTCAACCTGCTCGACACCGAGGGGAAGCTCTGGCGGTGGGCGGACGAGGGCGCGGGCTGGACCCACACCTCCCTCACCGGCATCCCGGCCCTCGCCTTCGACGTCTGGCGGGGCGTGCCCGACGGCATCAGCGCCACCAAGAACCTCGGCACCGGGGTCGACGGAGTCCTCCAGGTCAGCACCAAGCTCGCCCTCTTCGGCTACCTCCTCTGGCAGCCCGTCCAGGGCGCGCCCGCCATCGCCGGCAACCTCGGCCGGGGCCACGACGGCCGGGCCCTGGTCTGCACCACCGACGCCCGGATCCTCGCCTGCTCCTTCTCCTCCACCTTCGACGGCGTCCCGGTCGGCGGCGGCCGCATCCCGGGCGTCCCCGACCAGGCACTCGTCGCCACCGTCTCGGGCTCCGTGGTCCACGCCGTCGCCGGCGGGGTCCTGTGGCACGCCGACCGCGCGGGCGACAACACCTGGCGCTCCCTGGGAGCCCCCGTCTTCGGCGGCAAGGGCGCCATGGAGGCCGCCCCGCCGCGCGACATCCGCTGGCGGCCCCAGCTCGGCTTCTTCTCCAACCTCCTGGTCGGGCACGTCGACGCACCGTCCGGCGCGAACACGCCCTACCTGCGCTTCGGCAGGAGCACCGACTTCGACGGCACCGTCCGCGGCGGATGGTCGCTCAAGACAGGGCTCGGCGGCCGGATGACCCACGAGGTCACCCAGGGCTTCGGCGTCGCCGCCGCCGACCTCGACCGGTCCGGGCGCCCCGACGTGGTGCTCTTCTGGATCGAGGAGACCGTCAACGGAACCACCCCGGGGAACTTCGGCCGCTACACCATCGGACGTGACCTCGACGCGAACGGCGACCCGGCACGGTGGGTGGGGCCGGTCGCCATGCCCAGCCCGATGTCCACCCCCACCGGCTCGGGCGGCGCGCTCACCGAGTACGTGCACGTCGGCGGCGGCAGCGCCACCCTCGCCGACCTCGACGGTGACGGCAACCAGGAACTGATCGTCGTCTACCTCGGCGGATTCACCGGCAACCGCCGCCTCTTCCTGCGGATCGGCTGGAACATCGACCCCGACACCGGCCTCGCGCGCGGCGGCTGGGAGGACTCCGTCGAGATCCCCTGGCCCGGCCGCCCGTCCGAGACCGCGCCCCGGGTACGCGCCGTGGACGTCGCGGTCGCCGACCTCGACCAGGACCTGCGTCCCGAGCTGATCGTCATGCTGATGGAGGAGAACGGGGGGCAGGTCACCGGCTCCTACCGGGTGGGATGGCGGATCAACGCCCGCGGCAAGGTCACCGGGGGCTGGAGCAACACCCGGGCGATACCCGGCAGCTGGCCGGCCGTCGCCGGAGCCGGGATCGCGGTCGCCGACTTCTCCGGCAGCGAGAAGCCCGACCTCGCCGTCCTCGTCGTCGCGGACGGCCCGACCGACAACTCCGCCACCTACCGCGTCGGATGGGACGTCGAGGGAGCCTCCGGCCCCCGTGCCTGGTCCGCCGCCATGCCCGCCCACTCCGGTGGCTGGTACGGCTGGCTGGGCGAAGGAGCCGGCCTCGCCCTCGTCGACCTGCCCGACTCCACCGCCCAGCGGCGCACCACCATCACCGCCAACTTCCGCACCGCCGCCAAGGCCCACCAGCGCGCGCTGCTCGCCGCCCAGGCCCGCGCCGACCAGGCCGACGAACCCGCCGTACCGCTCAGCGGCATCGCCGACGCCGTCCGCGCCGCCACCGACCCCGAACAGGCCGTCACCACACGGGTCACCGCCCGCATCGACGGCGCCGACCTCCTCGGCGGCGGCCTGCCCGACCCGCTCGGTCCCCTCCTCGCCCCGCCCTCGTTCGGCCGGCCGATGGCCGAGCTCCTCAC
>NZ_JACADT010000924.1:0-2267 GCF_013421635.1 Streptomyces sp. UH6
GCCTGCGAGGTGGAGCACACCGCCACCGGCGGCAAGATCATCTGGGCGGCGCTGCCGCTGCGTCCCGCCCGACTCCGCTGAGGCCCCGCCCGTGGCGGCGCCCGCGGCCCGACGGCCGCGGGCGGGGAGGGACCGCGGGGCCCTACCAGCCGGCCGACGGGCCGGTCAGCTCACGGATCGCCGGACGGGCGGCGTCGAGGACGGTCATGAACCACGCCGAGAAGGGGTCCTGCGCGTGCCGCTTCTCCAGCTCCTCGGCCGTGACGAAGGCGATGTCGCCGACCTCCTCCGGGTCCGGGCCCGGAGTGCCGCTCACCAGCCCCACGAAGAGGTGGTTGAACTCCTGCTCCACCAGGCCGGAGGCCGGGTCCGGGTGGTTGTAGCGCACCGTGCCCGCCTCGGCGAGCAGCGCCGGGGAGACGCCCAGCTCCTCGAAGGTGCGCCGCGCGGCGGCGGCGAAGGGAGCCTCACCCGGGTAGGGGTGACCGCAGCAGGTGTTCGACCAGACACCGGGGGAGTGGTACTTGCCCAGCGCCCGCTGCTGGAGCAGGAGCCGGCCGCGGGAGTCGAAGAGGAAGACGGAGAACGCGCGGTGCAGCAGGCCCGGAGCCTGGTGGGCGGTGAGTTTCTCCTCCGTGCCGATGGTCACCCCATGTTCATCGACCAGCTCCAGCAGGATGGCCTCGTCCGTCGTCGTGTTCACAGGTGTGCTCGGCATGCCCACAGTCTGCCGTACGCGGGGCCGGTGACGCGGGCAGACCCGGCGGAGCGCCCCCCCGCGCGCCGGAGCACGCGCTAATGGCACAGACCCGCCTCGTGCGCCGCGTGGCCCGCGGGCTCCAGCTGGAAGGTGCAGTGCGCCACGTCGAAGTGGGAGCCCAGGCAGGACTGGAGTTCGCGCAGCGTCCGCTCGTGGCCCTCGCCCGCCAGCGCCTGCGACCCGACCACCACATGGGCGGAGAGCACCGGAAGCCCCGAGGTGATCGTCCACACGTGCAGGTCGTGCACGTCCTCCACCCCCGGCAGCGCCAGCAGGTGCGCCCGCACCCGGCCCAGGTCGACGTCGCGCGGCGCGGCCTCCAGCAGGACGTCCACCGTCTCGCGCAGCAGCCGCCAGGCGCGCGGCACGATCATCAGGGCGATGACCAGCGAGGCGACCGGGTCGGCCGCCCGCCACCCGGTGAGCAGCACCACGGCCGCCGACACCAGCACCGCGACCGACCCCAGCGCGTCCGCGGCCACCTCCAGGAAGGCGCCGCGCACATTGAGGCTCTCCCGCCGGCCGCCCATCAGCAGCAGCAGCGAGACCAGATTGGCGACCAGGCCGACGGCGCCGAAGACCAGGGTCAGGCCGCCCTCCACCTCGGCGGGTTCCAGCATCCGCCGCACCGCCTCGACCACGACGTAGCCGCCCACCCCGAAGAGCAGCAGGCAGTTGGCCAGCGCCGCCAGGATCTCCGCCCGGGCGTAGCCGAAGGTGCGGTGCCCGCCGGCCGGACGGCTCGCGAAGTGCACGGCCAGCAGCGCCATGCCCAGCCCCAGCGCGTCGGTGGCCATGTGCGCGGCGTCCGCCACCAGGGCCAGCGAACCGGCCAGCAGCCCGCCGGCGACCTCGGCCACCGTCACCAGCAGTGTGATCACCAGCGCGGCGCGCAACCGCCCGCGGTGCGCCGCCGTCACGGTCGCACCGGGCCCCGCCCCGTGTCCGTGATGGTGACCGTGCCCGTGTCCGACCCCCATGGGAAACGCCTCCTGTGATCGCCGCCGCCCTCAGTCAACTACGTCCCGGAGCAGGCGGCAACGTGGTGCTGAACACCGTTGTCATATCCTTTGACCTGCGGAAACACTGCGCAGGTCATCGGCCGTGGGACGGGCGGTGATCGCGGAGGTCCGACGATCCGATAGCCTCTGCCGACACGCCCCCGGCCACCGTGAGGGGCGAGCCACCACCAGTACGTCGCCGGCGCCCGGGAGCGCCGCATACCAGGGAGTGAGTACGGTTGCCGACCGCCATCGTCACCGGCCAGCCGGTGCCCGGATCCTCCTTGGCGGACGATCTCGGGTCCCTCGGCTTCGAGGTGCGGACCGCCGCCGACGTCGGTGAGACGGAGGCGCTCCTCGCCGCCGTCCCGGCCGACCGGCGCGTCGCCATCGTCGACGCCCGGTTCATGGGACACGTCCACGCCCTGCGCCTGGGTCTCACCGACCCCCGGTTCCCGGTCTCCGCGCTCCCCGGCGCGGTGTCCGTGCAGCCGGAGGCGCGCCGC
>NZ_JACADT010000925.1:0-2265 GCF_013421635.1 Streptomyces sp. UH6
GTCCGCGAGTACACCCCGGAGTCCGGCCCCGGCTGGAAGCCGGCGGACGGCGCCCGCGTGGTCGTCAACGACGACGCCCTCGCCGACGAGGGCCGTCTGGTCGCCGGGGAGCTCGGCCTGACCTACGCCGGGGAGAAGGGCGCGAAGGACGTGAAGGACGGCGACCTGCGCCTGGAGACCGGCGGGGACCAGGGCGCGAACCCGGAGTCGTACCGGATGACCGTCCGCGACGGCCGCGCGGTGATCAGCGGGCCCTCCGAGGCCGGCGTCTTCTACGGCACCCGCACCCTGAAGCAGACGGTGGCCCGGGGCGGCACGGCTCCCGAGGGCGTGATCCAGGACGAACCGGCCAAGGCCAAGCGCGGCCTGATGCTGGACATCGCCCGGAAGTTCTACGCGGCCGACTGGATCGAGGCCCGGATCCGGGAGATCGCCGACCTCAAGTACAACGAGTTCGGCCTGCACTTCTCCGACGACCAGGGCTTCCGCGTCGAGTCGGACGCGCACCCCGAGATCGTCTCCGACCCGCACCTCACCAAGGCGGAGGTACGGCGGATCGTCGACCTCGCCCGCAGCCTGCACGTGCGGATCGTCCCGGAGATCGACTCCCCCGGGCACCTGGGCGCGGTGCTGAGGTCCCATCCGGACCTCCAGCTGTACAACGCGAACGGCCGGCCCACCGCGGGCGCGATCGACATCTCCAAGCCGGCCGCCGGGCAGCTCGTCGACGAACTGATCGAGGAGTACTCCGAGGTCTTCCCCGGCAGCGAATGGCACCTGGGCTCCGACGAGTACCTGGCGCTGATGGTCAGCGACCCGGAGGCGTCCTACCCGGGTCTGGCGTCCGCGGCCCGCGAGAAGTACGGCCCGAACGGCACCGTCGAGGACCTCACCACCGGATGGCTCAACGACCGGGCCGCCACCGTGAAGAGGCTGGACCGCACCCCGCGCGCCTGGAACGACGGCTTCTTCGACGGGGGCGCGGTGGCGCCGTCGGAGGACATCCAGGTCGCCTACTGGACCGGCAAGGAGATCGGCGCCAGGGAGCCCGCCGAGTTCCTGGAGGCCGGGCGTGAGCTGATCAACTACAACGACGAGTACCTCTACTACGTGCTCGGCGAGCCGCAGACCTTCGTCTACCCGACCGGGCAGCGGATCTACGAGGAGTGGACCCCGCTGGTGGTGCGCGGCTCCACCCCGGTGCCCGAGCGGTACGACGCCCAGATCCTCGGCGGATCGCTGGCCGTCTGGGGCGACCGGCCCGACGCCCAGACCCAGGAACAGGTCGCGGCCGGGCTGCGGATGCCGCTGCGGGCCACGACGCAGAAGCTCTGGGACCCCCGCGAACCGTCGCTGAGCTGGACGGACTTCCAGCAGCTGGCGGAGCGGCTCGGCTGAACGGCCGCCCGGGCGGAGCGGATTCCCCCGGGTCGTCCCTCCTGGACGACGGACGATCGTCGGACGTATGTTCGGCCCTTGGTGCGGGCGGGTGGCGCGGTGCGCGACCCGCCCGCACCGTGCTGTGCCGAACCCTCCGTACCGACGTCCTCACCGGGAGACCCACCGTGCTCTGCGTCAACTGCCGTCACCACGAGGCGCATCCGCAGGGGGTGCACTGCGAGTCCTGCGCCGCCGGGCTGCGTCCCGTCGTCACGGCCGGGGCCCCCGGGGCCTGGCTGCGCCCGCCGCTGACCCTGGCCCGCTGGACGGCCGGGCTGCTGGGGCTGGTCGTCGTGACCGATCTGGTCGCGCTCTGGGCGGACTTCGGGCTGTACGACCTGGTCCGCGAGCGCACGGCCGCCGGGGACGACATGATCGACGTCTACACCACGCACGACGCGCACCTGCTCGTCGCGGGGGCGGCCCTGCTGCAGACCGTCGCTCTGTTCGCCTGCGCCGCCGTGTTCCTCGTCTGGTTCCACCGGGTCCGGGTCAACGCCGAGGTCTTCTCCCCCGAGGGCCACGAGATGCGGCGGGGCTGGACGGTGTGGGGCTGGTTCGTCCCGGTGGTGAACCTCTGGTTCCCGCGCCGGATCGCCGGCGACGTCTGGCGGGCGTCGGTCGGGCCCGGGCACGGCGAGGCGCTGCTCAACGTCTGGTGGGCGATGTGGCTGGGCTCCTGGGCCCTGGGCCGCCTCGCGAGCACCTCGTACGACGGCGCCTTCGATGCCGACGCCACCGATGTGACCACGGCCGCCCAGGCCGCCGGCCTGGCGATGGGCGCGGACGCCTTCGACGCCGTGGCCGCCGTCGTCGCGGCGTGGT
>NZ_JACADT010000926.1:0-2265 GCF_013421635.1 Streptomyces sp. UH6
CGGCGCCCGGAGCATGAGCGGCGAAGTGCGGGCGGCGCCGTCGCGACCGTTCTACGGTGACGGCATGGACCTCACGATCAACACCACCTCCCTCCCCCACGACGACCCGGAGGCCTCCCTGGCCTTCTACCGCGACCTGCTCGGCTTCGAGGTCCGCGGGGACGTCGGGGAGGGACGGATGCGCTGGATCACCGTCGGCCCGGCCGGCGGGCCGGGCCCGTCCATCCTGCTCGCCCCTCCCGGCGCCGACCCGGGGGTCACCGACGCCGAACGCCGCACCATCGCCGAGATGATGGCGAAGGGCACCTTCGGCTGGATCCTCCTGGCCACGCACCAGCTGGACGCGACCTTCGACAAGCTGCGCGCCGGTGGCGCCGAGGTGGTGCAGGAGCCGACGGAGCAGCCCTACGGCATCCGGGACTGCGCCTTCCGTGACCCGGCGGGCAACCTGATCCGCATTCAGCAGATCCGCTGAGACCGCGGCCTGCGGGACCGGTCAGTTTTCGAGAAGCGGCGCCGGCCCCCGCGGAACTAGCGTGTGGAGCACAGGCAGGACGCCGGTCCGGTACACCCGGGCGGCTCCGGTGCGGCAGTGCGAGAGGGGAAGTCCGCGATGGGCAGCAAGCAGACGGCAGGCACGCTCGACGAGGCGCAGGAGGGGTTCACCGCGCAGGAGCGCGCCGCGATGAAGGACCGCGCCGAGGAGGTGCGCAAGAGCTCGCGCCGCGGGGCCAAGGCCGACCCGGAGGCCGAGGTCCTGGAGAAGATCGCGGAGATGGCGGAGGGCGACCGCCTCCTCGCCGCACGGGTCCACGAGATCGTCAGGACCGCCGCCCCCCAGCTCACGCCCCGCCTCTGGTACGGGATGCCGGCGTACTCCAAGGACGGCAAGGTCCTCTGTTTCTTCAAGTGCTCGGGGAAGTTCAACACCCGGTACTCCGAGTTCGGCTTCAGCGACGTGGCCTCGCTCGACGAGGGTTCCTTCTGGCCGAGCGCCTACGCCCTGACCGGGATCACCGACGACATCGCGGAGCGGCTTGCCGAGCTGGTGCGCAAGGCCGCGGGCTGACGCCGTCCGCCGCGGAGGGCCGGGCCGTACCGGGGAACGCCCCGGGGCCCGGCCCTCCGGCCTTCTCCCCGTCGCCCGTCGCCCTGCCGCCTCTCCGCCTCCGGCCTCTCCGCCTCCGCCGCTTCACCCGCCTTTTCGTGCCGCGCTTCTTGCTGTTACGTGGCTGTGGGCCGCCAATGCCCGGTCTCGCCCCCCTGGCTCCCGAGGTGCGCCCTTGTGTCCTCCCGTGTCAGGGTCTTGGGTGGGACCCAGCGGCGTCCGCTCTCGCAGGAGGGAGATCCCCGGTTATGCCCGAGGCGACAGGCACGACGGCGGCGCGGTCCGGAGAGGTGCTGTCGGAGGCCGGCGCGGAGGCGCTGGTCCACGGCTCCTGTTTCAGGACCGGTCCGCCCCGTCTGCTCGGTGTGGAGCTGGAGTGGCTGGTCCACGACCTGGACGATCCCCGCGTCACCGTCACCCCCGACCGGCTGGAGGCGGCGCACGCCTCACTGCCCGGGCTGCCGGTGGACGCGCTGCTCACCGCGGAGCCGGGCGGCCAGATCGAGCTGAGTTCCCGGCCCGCCTCCTCGCTGACCGCGTGCGTGGAGACGATGCGCGCCGACCTGGCGGTGGTCCGCTCGGCGCTGCGCCCGCACGGCCTGACCCTGGCGGGCATCGGCCTGGACCCCTGGCAGTCGCCTCGGCGGTTCCTGCGCGAGGCCCGGTACGACGCCATGGAACGCAGCCTGGACCGGGCGGGACCGGCCGGGCGGATCATGATGTGCACCTCGTCCTCCGTCCAGGTCAACCTGGACGCCGGGTACGAGGAGCCGGGCCCTCTGGGGCACGTGCGGCGCTGGCAGCTCTCGCACCTGCTGGGCGCGGTGCTGCTGGCCGCCTTCGCCCACTCCCCCGCCGCGGAGGGGCGTCCCACCGGCTGGCGTTCCACCCGGCAGCTGCGCTGGGCGGAGATCGGCGCGGAGCGGGCGGGCGCTCCCCCGCTGGAGGCGGAGCCCCGGGCGGCCTGGACGCGGCGGGCTCTGGACGCTCCGCTGATGTGCCGGCGGCGCACCGTCGGCCCGTGGGAGGTGCCCGAGGGGACGACCTTCCGGGACTGGCTGCGCCGGGGCGCGGCGGGCGGTTCGGGGCCGCGGCGGGAGGACCTGGAGTACCACCTGACCACCTTGTTCCCACCGGTGCGCCCCCGGGGGTTCAGA
>NZ_JACADT010000927.1:0-2265 GCF_013421635.1 Streptomyces sp. UH6
GCGGATCCGCTGCAGGCCCAGGGACAGCAGCGGCACGTCTGAACTCCAGGCAGAGCGGCAGAGCACCCGTCTGACGGGAGGTCAGACGCGCGCTCTCCCGATCTGGCCGCCGAGCAGCCCGTGGAGCGCACCAAGCTGCTCTGCCCGGAGCCCAGCCGGTCCGACATCGCCGAGACGGTCCGCACCGCCTTCACCCCGGTCACCGAGGACGCGGCCGACGGCGGCAAGGCCGAACTCCTGCCCGCCGCGGCCTCGTCGTCCGGTGCGGAGGACGAGGACCCGGAGAACGCCGACGGCGACACGGATGCCGACGCCGACGCCGACGCCGAGAAGCCCGGGGGCACGGAGGACGCCGAAGGCACCGAGGACGCCGAGGGCGACGAGGGCACGGCGGACGCCGAGGCCCGTCCCGCCGGCAAGCCGGTGCTCACGCTCAAGGAGCCCGGCAAGCCCGTCTCCCGGGAGAGCTCCGGCGGCGACGAGCCCGCGCTGCTCGGCACCGCCGACGGCCGCTTCGCCCCCGGCTGGACGGTCCAGCAGACCACCAAGGTCACCGTCGGCGCGGGCCGCGGACTGCACGGCACCGCCTGCAGCGTCCCGGACACCGACTTCTGGTTCCCGGGCGCCAGCACCGCGGAGTTCCGCACCGACTACGTGCACCTGACGAACCCGGACGACTCCGCGGCCGTCGTCGACATCGAGCTCTTCGGTCCGGAGGGGCAGCTGGAGACCTCGGCCCCCGACGGCGTGACGGTCCCGCCGCTCGGTACCGAGCGCGTCCTGCTGTCCACCCTCACCGACCAGCCGCTGCCCGACGTCACCGCGCACGTCAGCGTCCGCAGCGGCCGGGTCGGGGCCCGCGTGCAGGCGCTGGACACCGGCAACGGCGGCGACTGGATCGCCCCGGCCGCCGACCCGGCCGGTTCGCTGGTGCTGCCCGGCATCCCCAAGGACGCCACCTCGGTCCGCCTGATCGCCTACGCGCCCGGCGACTCGGACGCCGACCTCGCCGTCCGCCTCGCCTCGCCCACCGGCGCCATCACCCCGGCCGGCCTGGAGAACCTGCACGTCAAGGCGGGCATGACCACCTCGACGGACCTCAAGGACGTCACCCGGGGCGAGGCCGGCTCGCTGCTGCTCACCCCGACCGGGCGCGAGGTCCCGGTGGTGGCCGGACTCCAGGTGGTGCGCGGCAAGGGCGCCAAGCAGGAGACCGCCTTCATCCCCGCGACGGGCGCCGTCACCACCCGCGCCACCGCGCTCGGCAACACCGCCAAGGGCACCACGCTCTCCCTGGCCGCCCCGACCGCGGACGCCACCGTGAAGGTGACCTCCTCCGCGGGCAGCGAGGGCGGCACCGGCACCTCGAAGACGTACGAGCTGAAGAAGGGCACCACCACCGACATCGATCTGCCCGTGCCGAGCGGCCTCAAGGGCACCTACGCCCTGGTGATCGAGCCGGTGTCCGGCGGCCCGGTGTACGCCGCCCGCACCCTCGCCGAGAAGCTGGACGGCATCGCCGCCTTCACCGTGCAGACCCTGCCGGACGACCGCGGCCGGGTGGCCGTCCCGGAGGCCGCACAGGATCTGACGGTGCTGCAGAACTGACCAGGAGACCGAACGGCCGTGCCCGGCCCCCCGTTGCCGACGGGAGGCCGGGCACGGCCGTTCCGGGACGTGCCCAGGAAGCTCCAGGGCCCGCTCCGGCACGGGCCCGGCAAGCTCCAGGGCCCAGGCAGCCCCAGGGTCGGGGAAGCCCCAGTGCAGAGGAAGCCGCCCGGCCGCCCGGTCAGTCCTCGTCGCCGTCGTAGCGCGGATCCACCGCCTCGGGGGTGAGCCCGAGCAGGTCGGCGACCTGTTCGACCACCACCTCGTGCACCAGTGCGGCCCGTTCCTCCCGGCCCTTGCTGCGGATCTCCACCGGCCGCCGGTACACCACGACCCTGGCCGGCCGGTTCTCCCGGCCGGGGACGGTGCCGCCCAGCGGAACCGCCTCGTCGCTCCAGGAATCGCCGGGCCCGGGCGCGGGCGGCACCTCCAGCACCAGGAAGTCGACCTCGGCCAGCTGCGGCCAGCGCCGCTCCAGCCGTTCCACCGAGTCCTGCACCAGATCGGCGAAGAGGTCGGCGCGGCTCGCGGCGAGGGGAACCTGCGGGGGCGCGATCGGGCCGCGCATGCCGCGGCCGTGGCGGTCCCGCCGACGGGGCTCGGGGCCCGAGGGGCGCGGCGGTACGGGATTGTCCATCACCGGTGCAGCGTAATGGC
>NZ_JACADT010000928.1:0-2258 GCF_013421635.1 Streptomyces sp. UH6
GTCGGGGCCGGACGGCTGGTGCCCGGCACCCAAGCCGAGCCGTTCCAGTACCGGACGTATCCGGGAATGGACGGGTCCGGGTAGTAACCCTCACGGGGTGTGTCGTCACCGGGGGCCGGGGTGGGCGCACTCATGTCCGTCGTGTCCGGTATCTGCTCGGGATTCGAATCGGGGTTACCCACACATACCAGAACGGCGCACCCGGCACTGCCCGTCCGGCCGTACGAGCCCCGAACGGGTTGATCTTCGCTGCGGGTTCACCCGGATCGGTGGTCCCTTGGGACGTGAAGGACGGGATGACGCGGGCGCGGCGAAAAAGTCTCCGCGAGTCGCGTAATGCCCGGGGCGCACGGCCCTCTCCTTCCACAGAGACACAGAGCCGTTGGGAGAGGAGCCCCATCATGCGCACCGTGGTGGAACGAGAGCTGACCATGAAAATGATCATGTCGACGGACCGGTACGCGCCGGTCGCCGCCCGGCTGCGGTACGCCACCGACGACCCGTTCGCCGTCCACGTCGCCTTCCACTCCGGCACCGACCGGCCGGTGCACTGGTCGTTCGCCCGCGACCTGCTGATGGAGGGCCGGTTCCGGCCCTGCGGGCAGGGCGACGTGCGGGTGTGGCCGGGGAGCGGTGTGGAGGGAGGCGCGCCGGTGGTGCTGCTGGCGCTCTCCTCGCCCTGCGGGGACGCGCTGCTGGAGGCCCCGGCGGGCGAGGTGGCCACCTGGCTGGCGCACACCCTGCGCGTGGTGCCCCGGGGCCGGGAGGGCGAGCTGCTCGACCTGGACGGCCCGCTGGCCGAGCTGCTCGCCCTGGAGTGAGCCCCGGAGGGAGCGCCGCAGTGGGCCCGGAAGCGGGCGCCGGGGCGATCCCTCAGAACAGCTTCCCGGGGTTGAGCAGCCCGAGCGGGTCGAAGGCGTCCTTCACGGCCCGCTGGAGTTCCATGGCGACCGGCCCCGCCTCCCGGGCCAGCCACTCCTTCTTGAGCACGCCGACGCCGTGCTCACCGGTGATGGTCCCGCCGAGTTCCAGCCCCAGCGCCATGATCTCGTCGAACGACTCCCGGGCGCGCCGCGACTCCTCGGGGTCGGCGGCGTCGAAGCAGACGGTGGGGTGCGTGTTGCCGTCGCCGGCGTGGGCGCAGACGCCGATGGTGAGCTGGAACTTGGACGCGATGCGCTCGACGCCCTCGAGCATCTCGGCGAGCCGGGAGCGGGGCACGCACACGTCGTCGATCATCGTGGTGCCCTTCACGGCCTCCAGCGCGATCAGGCTCAACCGCCGGGCCTTGAGCAGCAGTTCGGACTCGGCCGGGGTGTCGGCGGGCACCACCTGGGTGGCGCCGGCCGCCTCGCAGAGGGCGCCCACGGCGGCCAGGTCGGCGGACGGGTCCGGGGTGTCGAAGGCGGCGAGCAGCAGCGCCTCGGTCTCCTCCGGAAGACCCATCCTGGACAGGTCGTTGACCGCCTTGACCGTGGTGCGGTCCATCAGTTCCAGCAGCGAGGGCACGTGGCCGCCCTCCATGATCCGGCAGACGGCGTCGCAGGCCGCCGCCGCGGAGCTGAACTCGGCCGCCAGGACGAGTTGCTGCGGCGGCTTCGGCCTGAGCGCGAGGACCGCCTCGACGACCACGCCCAGCGACCCCTCGGAGCCGACGAAGAGCCGGGTCAGGTCGTAGCCGGCGACGCCCTTGGCGGTGCGGCGCCCGGTGGTCAGCAGCCGGCCGTCGGCGAGCACGACCCGCAGGCCGAGGACGTACTCGGCGGTCACCCCGTACTTCACGCAGCACAGGCCGCCGGAGGCGGTGCCGATGTTGCCGCCGATGGTGCACATCTCCCAGCTGGAGGGATCCGGCGGGTAGTGGAGGCCCTGCTCCTCGACCGCGCGGGAGAGGGCGGCGTTGATGACGCCGGGCTCCACGACCGCGTACCGGTCGACCGTGTTGATCTCCAGGATGCGGTCCATCCGGATCAGGGAGAGCACGATGCACCCGTCGGTGGCGTTGGCCGCGCCGGAGAGTCCGGACCGGGCGCCCTGCGGCACCACCGGGACGCGCAGCGCGGTGGCGGTGCGCATCACGTGCTGGACCTGTTCGGTGGTGCGCGGCAGGACCACGACGGCGGGAACGCCGGCCGGGCAGAAACTGGCCATGTCGTGCGAGTAGGAGGCGGTGACGTCGGGGTCGGTCAGGACGGCGTCCTCGGGGAGGCCGTCCAGCAGTCGGGTGATCAGGTCACGGCTCATGGGCCCAGGGTGGC
>NZ_JACADT010000929.1:0-2252 GCF_013421635.1 Streptomyces sp. UH6
CGGTCCACCGGATCACCGGCCATCCGCGGCTGTGGGCCTACGCGCGGCGGCTGGCCGCGCACCCGGCCTTCGGGGTCCACCTCGACCTCGACGGCATCGCGCGCAGGCATCACGCCCACTGCCGGGGCGAGGAGGGGGCGGGCGCGGCGGTACAGATCGTGGACTGGGCGGCGTACGCGTGCCGGGAGACCGCCGAACCGGTGCGGCAGGTCGGCTGACCGGCCCTGCGGGGCGTCCACGGCGGACGCCCCGCAGGGCAGGTCACCCGCGGGAGGTCACCCGCGGGCCCCCGACGGCCCGCTCGTCGCGTCCCGGGCCCCGAGGACGGGCTCCCCGGGTGCGGGGGCCGGGTACGAGGCCAGCGAGCGCAGCAGGCTGCGGGCGGTGGCGTCGTTCTGCTGGAAGGACGGGGCGTCGGTGCGGGGCCTGGCGAAGGCGCCGACGGCGCGCTGGTTGGTTGTCACCCCGAGGGCCATGCGACGGGGGTGCGGGCGGCCGCCCAGCCGGGGGTCGACCAGGCGGCCGTCCGGAGGCGAGACGGTGAGCAGTCCGGACCGGTGGGTGTGGGTGGCGTCGGCGAGGACCTCCTCCGCGACCGCCCGCCTCCTCCGCAGGTCCCGCAGGAGCGGGTCGGCGGTGAGGTGCACGGAGGAGCCCGGGAGGCGTGCCTCCACCAGGGCCGTGGCGTGCACGACGTGCCCGGGGACCGTCGGGCCGGTGCCGGTGAACGTGCCGGTCGCCTCGTCGGTGCCGATCCGCAGGTCGGCGCCCAGGAACCGGACCACGCCGGCCTCGGACAGGGCCAGGAGCTGGCGCAGCCGGAAGCCGGGCGGGCCGGAGGCGAGGAAGCTGAAGAACCCCTGCCACCAGCCGTCGAGGTGGTCGGCGACGGAACGGGCCGTCAGGGCCCCCGTCGCGACCAGGCGGGCGAGTTGCCCGTAGACGGACAGCAGGGCGAGGAAGGCGCCCAGGTCGGCGCTGTGCGCGGGGTCCGCGCGGCGTGTCACGTCCCGGGAGACGTATCCGCGCAGGTGCTCCTGGAACTCCTCGGGGGTGGCGAAGACGAGGCCGTCCAGGGGACGGTCCAGTGCCGCGACGTCCAGCCGGTCGTCGGGGTCCGGTACGGCGGCGGCCACCAGGTCCGGCACCCCGGGGACGTACGGGTCGAGCCTGTCGTAGGCGGCCCGGAACTCCGGCCAGGGCACGGTGGTGCGCTCCGGGTGGGCGAGGAAGAGCTCGTGGTAGTGGCCGAAGCCGATCTCCTTCGCCATCAGCGGCCAGACGTCCCTGCGCAGGTCGAGGGGCCCCGCCGCGGACAGCTCCGCCACCTGCGCGGGGCCGAAGTACCGGGGCAGCGGCGGCGGCGGACCCTGGAGCCGGTAGTGCGTCTTGGAGTGGTACGGCACGCCGCGCCGCGAGCCGACGTGCAGCACCGGCTCGCGCCCGGACGGCCGGTAGAGGAGGCCGCCGGCGCCGTCGTCCTGGTAGGTGCCGCCGCGGCCCTCGGTGAGCAGCGACAGCAGGTCCACGAAGGCCAGGCCGAAGCCGCGGACCAGGACGTGCTGCCCGGGCCGCACCGCGGACAGGTCGGTGTCCGCGGTGTACGCGGGCGGAAGGTGGAACAGGCCGTGTCTGCGGGCGAACTCGGCGTGTGCGCGGTGCTCGTCGGGCGGTGCGGAGTCCAGGTGGCCCTGGGCGAGGACGACCAGGTCGGCGGTGAGCGGCCCGGCGCGGCCGGCCAGGTGGACCCGCTGCGGGCCGTCGGGCGGGCCGGTGACCGAGGTCGCGGTGGTGGCGTGCCACTCGACGCTCACCCACGGCGGGAGTTCGGCGAGCACCCGCCTGAACACCCAGTCCAGATAAGCGCTCTGGGCCCGCCGGGTGGGGAAGTCGGAACTCGTCAGCGCCCTCAGCTCGGCCAGCGTGCCCGGGTCGGAGGGCTCGTCCCACGGCTCGTACCGGGGCGTCCGCCCGGAGAACTGGGCGGCCCATTCGGCGAGCGAGGGGCCGGGGCGCACCGGGCCCTCGACGGTGGAGGACTCGTCGGTGAACATGGTGACGTCCCCGGCCATGGAGTTCATCCGCAGCAGGGGCGACTGCTCGTGCCGCCATATGCGCCCCGGGCCCGGCGGATGCGGGTCGACGAGATGGACGAGCAACTCACGTCCACGCGGCCAGAGTTCGGGAATGCTGGCGGAGATCCGCTCCAGCAGTCCGGTGGCGCGCGGCCCCGCGCCGACGACGACCAGCAC
>NZ_JACADT010000093.1:0-10926 GCF_013421635.1 Streptomyces sp. UH6
GGGCACGGGCGGCTGCCCCGCGCGGCGGCGGGAGCCCGGTCCTACTCCTTGGAGGAGGACGCGGCCGGCGCCGAGGACGCGGCCTCGGCCTCGTCCTCGAGCCCCACCCGCCTCGCCCGCTCCATGTGCTTGTTCATGGACTTCATCAGCCCCCACACCGCCAGCGCCATGACGGCGAAGACGATGAACCCCAGCACGCCCGGGGTGACCTTGTCCTTGTCGAATTCCTCCGCGGCCAGAACCAGGAGGCTTGCGCTTGCGCTCATGTCAGCCATTGTCCCGGATGCCCGCGAAGAGGTCCGACTCGGGGATGGAGGTCGTCACCAACGACTTCGCCAGCTCGTACTCCTCGGTGGGCCAGATCTCCCGCTGGAGATCCAGCGGGATCCGGAACCAGCCGCCGTCGGGGTCGATCTGCGTGGCGTGCGCGATCAGCGCCCGGTCCCGCGTCTCGTAGAAGTCCCCGCACGGCACGAACGTGGTGAGCGTGCGCTCGACCCGCTCGAACTCGTCCCACCGCTTGAGCCAGTCCCCGTAGGGGGACTCCAGCCCGCGCTCCTCCATCGCCTCGTGCAGCGCCACCGTGCGCGGCCGGTTGAAGCCCTGGTTGTAGTAGAGCTTCTGCGGCTGGAAGGCCGGCCCGTACTCGGACTCGGGGTACTTCTCCAGGTCCGTCGCGCCCTCGAAGGCCACCATCGTGATCTTGTGGGTCATGATGTGGTCGGGGTGCGGGTAGCCGCCGTTCTCGTCGTACGTGGTGATGACCTGCGGCCGGAAGGACCGGATCTGCCGCACCAGCTCGCCGGCCGCCTTGTCGACGTCCTCCAGCGCGAAGCAGCCGTCGGGGAGCGGGGGCAGCGGGTCGCCCTCGGGAAGGCCGGAGTCGACGAAGCCGAGCCAGGCCTGCTTCACGCCGAGGATCTCCCGCGCCGCGTCCATCTCCTTGCGGCGCACCTCGTGGATGTTCTCCTCGATGTACGTGTCGCCCTGGAGCTTCGGGTTCAGGATCGAACCGCGCTCACCGCCGGTGCAGGTCACCACGAGGACGTCCACGCCCTCGGACACGTACTTGGCCATGGTGGCGGCGCCCTTGCTCGACTCGTCGTCGGGGTGGGCGTGGACTGCCATCAGTCGCAGCTGCTCGGTCAAGGCTCAATCCTCAGAGATCGGTCGGCGCCCGGGCGGCGCACACGCGTGGGCGAGCGGTCCCCGGTGAGGGTGGGTCCCATCCGCGCCTTCTATAGTGACGGAATCGGGGGACGATTGATTCCGGGGTCCGGACCCGACCTCCGCCCCCGCCCGGAAGGACCGATCATGAGCACGGCGAACACGCAGCCCACCGGGCAGCAGCCGCCCGCCGGCCGTTACGGCCGTGCCGCGGACGCGGCCGGGGACCGCGGCTCCGACCGCACCCTGAAGGCCGTGGGCGCGGTGCTGGGCGTCCTGCTGGTCGCCGTCGTCGCCTGGTTCGGTTTCCACCACGTGGGCGGCAGCGAGATCAGCGGTCAGCTGATCACCTTCAGGACCGCCGACGACTCGGTCCGGGTCGAGCTCGAGGTCTTCAAGGACGACGGCGTCACCGGCTACTGCACGGTCCGCTCCCAGGCCGAGAGCGGGGCCGAGGTCGGCCGCGCCGACTTCCGCTTCGACGAGGACTCCACCCGCGTGCTCAAGACGGTCACCCTGCGCACCACCAGCCGCGGCACCACCGCCGAGCTGCTGGGCTGCCACACCGGCTGACGGCGTCCGCCCGGCCGGCGGCGGCCCGCCGTCCGGCGGGCATTTCTCCTCCCACTTTCGCGGCGCGATTGTTAGGCTCGTGGTTTCGCCCACCCATGAGGGACCATTCTTCTGGGTAGGGCGTTGCTTTGTATTCCCAGTACGGACGAGGAGCACCTGTGACCCAGACCAGCGAGAACGTCACCTGGCTCACCCAGGAGGCGTACAACAAGCTCAAGGACGAGCTTGCGTACCTTACTGGTCCTGCGCGCACCGAAATCGCCGCCAAGATCGCGGCCGCGCGCGAAGAGGGCGATCTGCGGGAGAACGGCGGCTACCACGCCGCCAAGGAGGAGCAGGGCAAGCAGGAGCTCCGGGTGCGGCAACTCCAGCAGCTGCTGGAGTCGGCGCAGGTCGGTGAGGCGCCGGCCGCCGACGGCGAGGTCGCTCCGGGCATGCTCGTCACGGTCGCCTTCGACGGCGACGAGGACGACACCCTCACGTTCCTGCTCGCCTCCCGGGAGTACGCCAGCGAGGAGATCGAGACGTACTCCCCGCAGTCCCCGCTCGGCAAGGGCGTGATCGGCCACGCGGTCGGTGAGGACGCGGAGTACGAGCTGCCGAACGGCAAGAAGGCCTCCGTGCGCATCCTGAAGGCCGAGCCGTACAAGGGCTGAGCCGCCGGACGCGCAGGACACGCGATCCAACGACGGGACCCCCGGGCGTCGGCCCGGGGGTCCCGGTGCGCCGTACCGCGCCGCCGCGCGTCCCTCACACGGTGGCGGACCGGTACTTGCGCACCGACAGGGTCCGGAAGATCACGATGATCGCCACCGAGTAGACCAGCGACGCCCACACCGGGTGCTGCATCGGCCAGGCGTCCGAGGTGGACCGTCCCGGGTTGGCCCACAGGACCCGGCAGGCCTGCACGATCGCGCTGAACGGGTTCCACTCGGCGATGTGCCGCAGCCAGGGCGTCATGTTGGACGGGTCGACGAACGCGTTGGAGATGAAGGTCACCGGGAAGAGCCAGATCAGCCCGCCGTTGGTGGCCGCCTCGGGGCTGCGCACCGACAGGCCGATCAGCGCGCCGATCCAGGTGAAGGCGTAGCCGCAGAGCATCAGCAGTCCGAACCCGGCGGCCACCCGGAACGCGTCGGTGTCGCCGTTCGTCCCGACCCGCCAGCCCAGCAGCAGGGCGACGGACGCCAGGATGAGCACGGTCAGCGCCGTCTGCACGAGGTCGGCCAGCGTCCGCCCGGTGAGCACCGCGCCACGGGCCATCGGCAGGGCGCGGAAGCGGTCGATGAGCCCCTTGTGCATGTCCTCCGCGATGCCCGCGCCCGCGCCCGCGGTGGCGAAGGTGACGGTCTGGGCGAAGATGCCGGCCATCAGGAAGTTCCGGTAGTCCGCGGCGCTGGTCGACCCGCCGACCATCAGGGACCCGCCGAACACGTAGGTGAACAGCACGACGAACATGACCGGCTGGATGAGCCCGAAGAGGACGATCTCGGGGATCCTGGTCATCCGGATCAGGTTGCGCCGCGCCACGATCAGCGAGTCGCGCCAGGACTGCCGCACCCCGCTCCCGCGGCCCGCGACGGGGCGGCGCCCCCCTCCCCCTCCGGTCTGCGTCCCGGCGACGGCACTCATGCGGTTCCCTCCTCCTCGGCGGCCGCCGCCTCGGCCATGTGACCGGTCAGCGAGAGGAACACGTCGTCCAGGGTGGGGCGTCGCAACCCCACGTCGTCCAGTTCGACGCCCCGGGCGTCGAGCTCACGGATCACCTCGGCCAGCAGCTTGGGACCGCCGCTCACCGGGACGGTCAGCCTGCGGGTGTGCTCCTCCGTGGCGAGCTCGCCGACCCCGACCCGGGTGAGCACGGCGGCCGCCTCCGGCATCAGCTCCCGGGCCCGGACGATGACCTCCACCCGTTCACCGCCGGTACGGGCCTTCAGCTCGTCGGAGGTGCCCCGGGCGATCACCCGGCCGTGGTCGACGACCGCGATGTCGTGGGCGAGGTGGTCCGCCTCCTCCAGGTACTGGGTGGTCAGCAGCAGCGTCGTGCCGCCGGAGACCAGGTCCTTGATCACGTCCCACAGCTGGAGCCGGTTGCGGGGGTCGAGGCCGGTGGTCGGCTCATCCATGAACATCACCGGCGGCCGCACCACCAGCGCTGCGGCCAGGTCGAGGCGGCGGCGCATGCCCCCGGAGTAGTTCTTGGTGATGCGGTCCGCCGCGTCGGTGAGGTGGAACTGTTCCAGCAGCTCGGTGGCCCGGGCCTTCGCGTCGCGACGGCCCATCTGGTAGAGCCGGCCCACCATCACCAGGTTCTCCCGCCCGGTGAGGTACTCGTCCACGGCGGCGAACTGGCCGGACAGCCCGATGCTGTGCCGTACGGCGTCGGGGTCCTTCAACACGTCGATCCCGGCGACCACGGCGTTGCCGGCGTCCGGCCGCAGCAGCGTCGTCAGGCAGCGCACGGCGGTGGTCTTCCCCGCGCCGTTGGGACCGAGCAGTCCCAGCACGGTCCCCTCGGGAACGTCCAGGTCCACGCCGTCCAGCGCCCGCACGTCCCCGAAGGTCTTCACCAGCCCCTCGGCCCGAATGGCCCCCGGCATGTCGCCTCCGGCCCACCTCGACAACGATCCGGTTCCGAGCCTAGGTTTCCCCGGCCGATCCCGCCCGTCGAGCGGCACGGGGGCCGTACGGGCGTCACCGCGGCGTGGTGTCCCGCGAAGACCCGTTACGCTCGGTTCGCATGAGTGACAAGCACTTCAGCGAGCACTTCGAGACGCTGGCGATCCACGCGGGCAACACCGCCGATCCCCTGACCGGTGCCGTGGTCCCGCCCATCTACCAGGTCTCCACGTACAAGCAGGACGGCGTCGGCGGCCTGCGCGGCGGCTACGAGTACAGCCGCAGCGCCAACCCCACCCGCACCGCCCTGGAGGAGAACCTCGCCGCCCTGGAGGGCGGCCGCCGGGGTCTCGCCTTCGCCTCCGGCCTCGCCGCCGAGGACTGCCTGCTGCGCACCCTGCTCGCGCCGGGCGACCACGTGGTCATCCCCAACGACGCCTACGGCGGCACGTTCCGCCTCTTCGCCAAGGTCGTCTCCCGCTGGGGCGTGGAGTGGTCCGTGGCGGACAGCGGCGACCCGGACGCCCTGCGCGCCGCGATGACCCCGAAGACCAAGGCCGTCTGGGTGGAGACCCCCTCCAACCCGCTCCTCGGCATCACCGACATCGCCGCCGCCGCGCAGATCGCGCACGACGGCGGGGCTCGCCTGGTCGTCGACAACACCTTCGCCACGCCGTACCTCCAGCAGCCGCTGGCGCTCGGCGCGGACGTGGTGGTGCACTCGCTCACCAAGTACATGGGCGGCCACTCCGACGTGGTCGGCGGCGCGCTGATCACCGCGGACCAGGCGCTCGGCGAGGAACTCGCCTACCACCAGAACGCCATGGGCGCGGTGGCCGGGCCGTTCGACTCGTGGCTGGTGCTGCGGGGCACCAAGACGCTGGCGGTGCGGATGGACCGTCACTCGGAGAACGCCGGGAAGGTCGTCGACATGCTCAGCCGTCACCCCAAGGTGACGAAGGTGCTCTACCCGGGCCTGCCCGAGCACCCCGGGCACGAGGTCGCCGCCAAGCAGATGCGGGCGTTCGGCGGCATGGTGTCGTTCCAGGTGGCCGGCGGCGAGGAGGCGGCGGTGGCGGTCTGCGACCGCGCCAAGGTCTTCACGCTGGGCGAGTCGCTGGGCGGCGTCGAGTCCCTGATCGAGCACCCGGGCCGCATGACCCACGCCTCCGCGGCGGGCTCCGCGCTGGAGGTGCCGGCGGACCTGGTGCGCCTGTCCGTGGGCATCGAGAACGCCGACGACCTCGTCGAGGACCTGCGCCAGGCCCTGGGCTAGTCACCTCGTGGGGCCGGCCTCACCGCGGGCCGGCCCTCCGGGCGTCGTGCCGGGCGGTGCACCGGTGGTGCGCCCGCCCGGACGTCCCTCCCCCGGCCGGGCCGTCAGGAGTCCGACGGCCCGTCGGAGGACTCGGCGGCGGAACGGCCGCCCGACTGCATCATCCGGTCGGAGAACGCGTCGTTCATCCGCGTCAGCAGCGTGCAGAACACGTGGCGTTCCTCCTCCTTCCAGTCGTCGGTCAGCTCCGCCATCAGCTGACGGCGCGACTCCCGGACCTCCTCCAGCCGGCCCCGGCCGCGGGCCGACAGGTCGAGCACCACCGCGCGGCCGTCCTCGGGGTGCGAGGTCCGCCGGACCAGCCCGGCCTCGACCAGCGGGGCGACCTGGCGGGTGACCGTGGAGGAGTCGATGCCCATCCCGGCGGCCAGCGCCTTGACGCCCATCGGGCCTTCCTGTTCGAGCCGGTGGAGAAGCAGGTACGCCGCACGGTCCATGGAGTCGCGCAGCCGACCGACGGCACCGAGCCGGGTCTGCTCGGCACGGCGCGCGAACAGTGCCATCTGGTACTGGAGCGCTTCGAGGAGACCGTCGTCGTCGGGGGTCGTCACGTCCATCGACTCCGTCGAGAGGTCGGGTGCAGTGGGCATGGCCGGAAGCTCACTTCGATCTGGGCCGGTGATGGGGGACAGGCTACGCGGACTGACACCGGCACGTAACGACCCTGTGGAAAACCCGTGTGCACAGGTGTGCTCCGCGCCCGGGGCACGGGGGCGGCCCGCCGGTTTTCCACAGGACGGGTGGCGGAAGGCTCCGCCTGCGAGACTGGGCGCATGAACCACCGCACGACCGCGGCCCTGCAGCCCGTCACGCTCGACGACGTGCGCGGCGCCCAGAAGATGCTGTCCGGCATCGCGCGGGTCACCGGCATGGAGGGCAGCAGATACCTGTCCCGGCTGGTGGGCGCCCCGGTGCACCTGAAATGCGAGAACCTCCAGCGCACCGGTTCGTTCAAGCTGCGGGGCGCCTACATCCGCATCGCCGGCCTGCTGCCGGAGGAGCGGGCGGCCGGTGTGGTCGCCGCCAGCGCGGGCAACCACGCGCAGGGCGTCGCGCTGGCGGCCTCGCTGCTCGGCGTGAGGGCGACGGTCTTCATGCCGAAGGGCGCGCCCCTGCCGAAGATCAGCGCCACCCGGGAGTACGGCGCGGAGGTCATACTCCACGGCCAGGTGGTCGACGAGACCATGGCCGCGGCGACGGCGTACGCCGAGGAGACCGGCGCCGTCTTCATCCACCCCTTCGACCACCCCGACGTGATCATCGGGCAGGGCACGGTCGGCCTGGAGATCCTGGAGCAGTGCCCCGAGGTGCGGACGATCGTGGTCGGCATGGGCGGAGGAGGTCTCGCCGCCGGGGTGGCGGTGGCGGTGAAGTCGCTCCGGCCGGACGTGCGGATCGTCGGCGTCCAGGCGGAGGGCGCGGCCGCCTATCCGCCCTCCCTGGCGGCAGGCCACCCGGTGGCCGTGCCCCGCCCGGTGACGATGGCCGACGGCATCAAGGTGGGCAAGCCCGGCCAGGTGCCGTTCGCGCTGGTCAGCGATCTGGTCGACGAGGTGCGCACGGTCGGCGAGGACCAGCTGTCGGCAGCGCTCCTGCACTGCCTGGAGCGGGCCAAGCTGGTGGTCGAGCCGGCCGGGGCCAGCCCGGTGGCGGCCCTCCTCGCCGACCCGGGCGCGTTCCGCGGTCCGGTGGTCGCGGTGCTCTCCGGCGGCAACGTGGACCCGGTCCTCCTTCAGGGCGTGCTGCGGCACGGCATGTCGGTGCAGGGCCGCTACTTCGCCGTCCGGGTGCGCCTGACCGACCGCCCCGGCTCCCTGGCGACGCTGCTGGCCGTCCTCTCCGAGATGGACGTCAACGTCCTGGACGTCAGCCACCGCCGTACCGCTCCCCACCTGGGCCCCGCGGAGGCCGAGGTGGAGGTCCACCTCGAGACCAAGGGCCCCGAGCACTGTGCCGAGGTGAACCGCGCCCTGCGCGCGGCGGGCTACACGACGGCGGACTGAGCGGACACCGACCCGGACCGGACACCGGCCCGACCCCGACGGGACCCGACACCGACAGGACCCGACAGGACCCGACACCGGCCGGGCCGGGTGCTCCGGGTTCGGGTCCTCCGCCCGGGGCGGGGCCAAGATCGCCCCCACGTTGGCCTCACCCCCACCCCGTCTGGTTCGCTGGTGGCATGGAATTCATCTGGGTGCTCTTCGCCGTCGCCTTCCTCGGCTTCGTCGTGGCGTCGATCTACCGCCGCAGGAACGCCGCCGGCGGCATCGCGCTGGCCCGCCCCGGCGACCCCGACGCGGCGGACCCGGCGGCGTACGGCTTCCTCCGCCAGGAGAACCTGGACGTCCGGCTGCCCGGCCCGGACCAGGACCTGGTGGACGTGCTGGACCTGGTGCAGCGCACCGAGGACCACCGGGCGGCCGCCCAGTTGCTGGCCGGCACCGAGACGGAGGGCGAGCGGCGCTGGCAGCGGGTGCAGGCCTTCGCCGGCGCGGCCTCCCTGGAGCTGGCCCGCAAGCCGGCCGGTGACCCCACCCGGACCCCGGGCGGCCAGTGGCTGCGCGTCTGGCGGACCGAGCAGCCCAAGGACCCGGGCGGCGCGGCCGTGCACGCGGAGTTCCTGGTCCAGCAGGCGTGGCGCACCGCGACCCCCGGCAGCGACGAGTTCCGGATCATCATGGAGGAGGCGAAGGAGGCCTGCGGCCGGGCCGCCCTCCTCGCCCCCGGCGACCCGGTCCCGTACATCACGGAGCTGTCGGTGGCGCGCGGTCTGGGCTACTCCCGCGAGGAGTTCGAGCAGCTCTGGCTGAAGCTGCTCGACCGCGCCCCGCACCACATGGGCGCCCACCTCGCCGCGCTGCACTACTGGTGCGAGAAGTGGTACGGCTCCCGTGAGCTCGCCTACTCCTTCGCCGAGGCGGCCGCCGCCCGCGCGCCCCAGGGCTCCCTGCTCTCCGCGCTCCCGCTGTTCGCGGTCTTCGAGCACCTCCAGGACCTCACCCTGGTGGCCAACCTCTACGAGAGCGAGGTCGTCACCAAGGCGATGCACGGCGCGCTGTACGCCGCCGGCCAGGCCCGTCCCGAGGACGCGGTGCTGCCGCACGTGCGCCACCTGCTGATCTGGTTCCTGGTCAACTCCTCCCGCTGGTCGGAGGCGATGGGCCAGCTGATCCACGTGGACGGGCACGTGGGCGCGCTGCCGTGGACGCTGAGCCAGGACCCGGCGGCCGAGTACGCCGTCTACCGTGCCCTCGCCGTGGCCGGCTTCGAGGCCAACGGCGGCAGCCCGGCGTCACTGCTGCGCTGACCAGGCGTTACCCCAGGGTCTCCGCCCTCGGTCATCCGGAGCCCGCCGCCCCGAACACCTTTGCGGTTCGGGGCGGCGGTGCGTCATAATCCGCTGCCCCCACAAACGGCCCCGGCCGCGCCTTGTCATGCCCTTTTCCTTCTCTGATTTCCTTCTCCGCTTTCCTTCTCCGCTTTCCTTCTCCGCCCCGTCGCTCCGCCCTGTCGCCCCCGTTGCCCTCTTTCCGTGATGTGTAGGGAAGCTCCATGAGTTCCACGCTGCGGGCCGTACGCGCCCTGATCCTGCTCGCGGGATTCCAGCTGCTCAGTCTCGTCCTGCTCGGTGTCCTGGCGGCCGTCGACTGGGCCGCCGTCTACGCCCCGAGCAGCGTCACCAGCAAGGTCTGGCTGGTCTCCGTCGTGCTCGCCGTCCCCGTGATCCGGGGCATGTTCATGCTCCGGCTGCCGAAGCTCGAGGAGCCCCCGGGCGTCCCGCTCACCGAGGAGGCCGAGCCCCGCCTGTGGGCCGTGGTCCGCGAACTGGCCGAGGCCGCCGGGACGCGCGCCCCCGACGCCATCGTCCTCACCGCCGACGTCAACGCGTCCGTGATGGAGCACCCCCGCCTCGGCGGCCTGCTTCCCGGCCGCCGCAGCCTCAGCATCGGCCTGCCGCTGCTCACCGGCCTGAGCGAGGCCCAGTTCCGCTCCGTCCTCGCCCACGAGTACGGCCACTACGTCGGTGGCGACACCCGCCTCGGCCCGGTCGTCGCCCGTGGCCGCCGGCAGATCCAGCGCACCATCGCCCACTTCCACGAGAAGGCCGACAAGAAGGTCGCCCAGGAGCGCGCCGAGCAGGAGAAGAAGTCCGCCCGCCGGGTCGCCAAGGGCAAGAAGGCCAAGGAGATCGACACCACCGGCGCCGGCGCCACCTACCGGGCCATGGCGAAGATCTACACCTGGTACGGCAAGTTCTTCCTGCGCGCCTCGCTGTCGACCGGCCGGGGCCAGGAGTTCGCCGCCGACCGCAACGCCGCGCGCCTGGCCGGCCGGGACGCCACCGCCTCCGCCCTGCGCGAGATCCCGGTCCTCGCCAACGCCTACGACTTCTACCTGGAGCGCTACGCCACCCTGGGTCTCGACGCCCGCACCATGCCGCCGCAGGGTGCCTTCTTCGGCGGCTTCGGCGACATGCTGAGCGCCCGCGAACTCCAGCTCGCCGAGATGCGGGCCGAGCTCCCCGAGCCGGAGCGCTCCCCCTACGACTCGCACCCGCCGATCGCCGAACGCGTCCACGCCGTCGAGTCCCTGCCGGACGACGGCCGCGCCGACGACGGCCGCGGCGCCGCCCTGGACATCCTCGGCGACGCGCGCGGGGTGGCCGCCGCGCTGGAGCCGGCCGTCCTGGCCGACGAACTCCTGGGCTTCCGCCGCGCCGCGGACTGGTCCGACGTCCTCAACTCCGGCATGACCGCGCGCCTCTCGGAGCTGGACACGCCGCTGCACCGGGCCCTCGCCTTCTACACCAAGGAGGCCCCGACCCTGCCCGCCCTGCTCCAGGTGATCGACGAGGGCCGCCTCTGGCAGCTCGCCCGCCGCCTCCCCCTCTCCGACGAGGCGTCCGCCGCGCAGGGCCGCGCCTTCCGCGAGTTCGTCCGCTCGCCGCTGGAAGGCCTCCTGCGCACCTGGGTGATCTCCGAACTGAGCAACCAGGGGCTGCTGAACTGGGAGTTCTCCTGGTCCGAGTCGGCCACCGTGGTCCTCCCCGGCGACCCGGAGACCGCGGCCGACGCCCTCGACGCGGCCGTCGCCGCCGCGCTCGCCGACCTCCCCGACACCGCCCCGCTGCGCGCCCTCCTCCCGCCGACGTCCGCCGGGAACGGCACGGGCACCGGCACCGACATCGAAAGCGTGTGATGACCGTACTGCTCTGGATCCTCGGGATC
>NZ_JACADT010000930.1:0-2251 GCF_013421635.1 Streptomyces sp. UH6
GGCGGCGAGGTTCTGCTTGACCTCGGCGAGCTGGACGGCGACCGCGCTCGGGGCGGTGCCACCGCGGCCGTTCCGGGAGGCCAGCGCCCCGGGAACGTTGAGGACCGTCCGCACCTGAGGCGTGAGGTGCTCACTGATCTTGGCGAACTGCTCGTCGGTCAGTTCGTCGAGCTCCTTGCCCTCCGCCTCCGCGGCCTTGACGCACTCACCGGCCACCTCGTGCGCCACCCGGAACGGCACCCCCTGCTTGACCAGCCACTCGGCGATGTCGGTGGCGAGCGAGAATCCGGCCGGGGCCAGCTCCTCCATGCGCTCGCGGTGCACGGTGAGGGTGGCCATCATGCCCGTGAAGGCGGGCAGCAGGACCTCGAGCTGGTCGATGGAGTCGAAGACCGGCTCCTTGTCCTCCTGGAGATCGCGGTTGTAGGCGAGCGGGAGGGCCTTCAGCGTGGCCATCAGGCCGGTGAGGTTGCCGATCAGGCGGCCCGACTTGCCGCGCGCCAGCTCGGCGATGTCCGGGTTCTTCTTCTGCGGCATGATCGACGAGCCGGTGGAGAAGGCGTCGTGGAGGGTGACGAAGGAGAACTCCTTCGTGTTCCAGATGATGATCTCCTCGGCGATCCGGGAGACGTTGACGCCGATCATCGCGGTGATGAACGCGAACTCGGCGACGAAGTCGCGGGAGGCCGTGCCGTCGATGGAGTTGGCGGCGGAGCCGTGCTCGAAGCCGAGGTCCTTGGCGACGGCCTCCGGGTCGAGGCCGAGCGAGGAACCGGCCAGCGCGCCGGAGCCGTAGGGGGAGACCGCGGTGCGCTCGTCCCACTGCCGCAGCCGCTCGGCGTCCCGGGACAGCGCTTGGACGTGGGCCAGCACATGGTGGGCGAAGAGCACCGGCTGGGCGTGCTGGAGGTGGGTGCGGCCCGGCATGGCCACGTCCGGGTGCGCCTCGGCGAGGCCGACCAGGGCGTCCTGGAGGTCGGCGATCAGGCCGCCGACGATCCGGGCGTGGTCGCGCAGGTACATGCGGAAGAGCGTGGCGACCTGGTCGTTGCGCGACCGGCCGGCGCGGAGCTTGCCACCGAGGTCGGGGCCGAGCCGCTCCAGCAGGCCGCGCTCGAGGGCGGTGTGCACGTCCTCGTCGGCGATGGTTCCGGTGAAGGCGCCGGAGGCTACGTCCTGCTCCAGCTGGTCGAGGCCGGCGATCATGCGCTCGAGTTCGTCGGCGGTGAGCAGACCGGCCTGGTGCAGCACACGCGCGTGCGCGCGGGAGCCCGCGATGTCGTAGGGCGCCAGCCGCCAGTCGAAGTGGACCGACGCGGACAGCTTCGCCAGCGCCTCGGCGGGCCCGTCGGCGAACCGGCCGCCCCAGAGGCGGACGTCACCGCTGTTGCTGCTCACTTGCTGTGCTCCTCGTTGCCGGAAGGCCGATGGGACGCGATCACCGTGGTACGTCGATCACCCTGGCACGTCGCACGTCGTCGCTATGCATGATTATGCAGTTCTCCGCATGAATCGTCAATCGGCCCCGTGTCGCGGGGCACCAGGATGACGGCGTCCACGCATCGGATATCGGTGTACACGCCGCTCAACTCGGCTGGAGGATAAGAGGTATGGGTAAGTCATACGACAGGATCGACGACCGGCTCCGCGTGTTCATCGAGGCGCAACCCGTCTTCTTCACCGCCACGGCGCCGCTCGCCGCCGACGGCACGGTGAACCTCTCCCCCAAGGGCCTCAAGGGCTCGCTGGCCGTGCTGGACGAGCGGACGGTCGCCTATCTGGACTTCGCCGGCTCCAACGCCGAGACGGTGGCGCATCTGCGGGAGAACGGCCGGATCACCTTGATGTGGTGCGCGTTCCAGGGCCCGCCGACCGTGCTGCGGGTGCACGGCACGGGGGAGGCGGTCCTGCGCGACGACGTCCGCTTCCCGGATCTGCTGGCACGCTTCCCGGACATCGAGCCGTCGGACCACGGCCTGCGGGCGATCGTCGTGGTGACCGCCCGGCTGATCCGGGACGCGTGCGGGTTCGCCGTGCCGTACATGGCCTACGAGAGCGACCGGGAGCTGCACGGCCAGCGGTTCTCCCGGGAGGACGACGAGTCGCTGAGCGCCTACTTCGCCAAGAAGGACCACATCGCGACCAGCATCGACGGCCTGCCCGGCGTGCCGCTGCCGCTGCCCCCGGCGCCGCGCTGACGATGGGCGCATGCGCCTACGTGCCGTCGCGCTCGCCTGCTGCCTGCCCCTGC
>NZ_JACADT010000931.1:0-2249 GCF_013421635.1 Streptomyces sp. UH6
CCCGGCGAACGGGCTCCTGCTCGGGCGCCTGCTCGAGGACGACGTGGGCGTTGGTGCCGCTGACGCCGAAGGAGGAGACGGCGCCGCGGCGCGGCCGGCCGGTCTCGGGCCAGTCGTGGTTCTCGGTGAGCACTTCCACCGCACCCGCCGACCAGTCGACGTGGCTGGTCGGCCGGTCGACGTGGAGGGTCCTGGGCAGCACGCCCTCACGCATGGCCATGACCATCTTGATGATCCCGGCGACGCCGGCCGCGGCCTGGGCGTGGCCGATGTTGCTCTTGATGGAGCCCAGCAGCAGCGGCCGGTCCTCGGGCCGGTCCTGCCCGTAGGTCGCGAGCAGGGCCTGCGCCTCGATGGGGTCGCCCAGCTTGGTTCCGGTGCCGTGCGCCTCGACGGCGTCGACGTCGGCGGTGGTCAGGCCCGCGTCGGCGAGGGCGGCGCGGATGACGCGCTGCTGCGACGGGCCGTTCGGCGCGGTGAGGCCGTTGCTGGCGCCGTCCTGGTTGATCGCCGTGCCCCGCACCACGGCCAGCACCTCGTGGCCGTTGCGGAGGGCGTCCGACAGACGCTCGACCAGCAGCACGCCGACGCCCTCGGACCAGCCGGTGCCGTCGGCGGCGTCGGCGAAGGCCTTGCAGCGGCCGTCGGCGGCGAAGCCGCCCTGGCCGCTGAGGCCGGCGAAGGCGGCGGGGGTCGCCATCACCATGGCGCCTCCGGCGAGGGCCATGGTGCATTCGCCGTTGCGCAGCGCCTGGGCGGCGAGGTGCAGGGCGACGAGGGAGGAGGAGCAGGCGGTGTCGACGGTGACGGCCGGGCCCTCGAGGCCGAAGGCGTAGGAGACGCGGCCGGAGACGACGCTGGCGGAGATGCCGGTGAGGAGGTAGCCCTCGTTGCCCTCGGAGGCGTTGAGGAGCGCCGAGTAGTCCTGGCCGCTGGAGCCGGTGAAGACGCCGACCCGGGAGCCCTTGACCGACGCCGGGTCGATGCCGGCGCGTTCGAAGACCTCCCAGGAGGTCTCCAGCAGCAGGCGCTGCTGCGGGTCCATCGCCAGGGCCTCGCGCGGCGAGATGCCGAAGAAGGCAGGGTCGAAGCCGCCCGGGTCGGTGACGAACCCGCCGAGCAGGTCGAGGGAGCCGTCCTGGCCGGGTTCCATGCCGGGGAGGGCGGTGATGCGCCAGCCCCGGTCGGTGGGGACGGGGCCCATGGCGTCGCGGCCGTCGAGGACCAGCTGCCACAGGTCCTCGGGCGACCGGACGTCTCCGGGCAGCCGGCAGCTCATGCCGACGATGGCGATCGGGTCGTCGTCGTCGCGGTCCTTGGAGACGGCCGCGGCCTCGGTGAAGTCGGGCCGGCCGAGGAGTTCGGCGCACAGGTGCTCGGCGAGCGCGGCCGGGGTGGGGAAGTCGAAGACGAGGGTGGCGGGCAGGCGGGTCTCGGTCACCAGGCTCAGCCGGTTGCGCATCTCGACCGCGGTGAGCGAGTCGAAGCCGAGGTCGCTGAAGGCCCGCTGGGGCTGGATCTCGCTGCCGGAGCGGTGGCCGAGCACGCCGGCCGCGGCGTCGCGGACGACGTCGAGGACGAAGCCGGTGCGGTCCTCCTCGGGCAGCTGGGCCAGGCGGCGTGCCAGGGAGGAGGCGGCGGTGGTCTCCGCCGAGGCGGCGGGACGGGCGGCGGGGCGGATCAGGCCGCGCAGCATCGGAGGGATGGCCTCGAGGGGCACGTCGGCGCGGGTCGGCAGGTCGATGTGGGCGGCGACGACGACGGGTTCGGGCCGTGCGGTCGCGGCGTCGAACAGGGCGAGGCCGTCCTCGGCGGACATGGCGGTCACGCCGGCCCGGTCGATGCGCTGCAGGTGCGAGTCGTCGAGGTCGGCGGCGAGGCCGCTCCGGTCGGCCCACAGTCCCCAGGCGAGGGCGACGGCGGGCAGGCCGTGGTCGCGGCGGTGGGTGGCGAGGGCGTCCAGGAACAGGTTGGCGGCCGCGTAGTTGCCCTGGCCGGGGCCGCCGAGGGTGGCGGCGAGGGAGGAGAACAGGACGAAGGAGTCGAGCGCCAGGTCCTGGGTGAGTTCGTGCAGGTGCGCGGCGGCGTCCAGCTTGGGGGCGAGGACGTGGTCGACGCGCTCGGGGGTGAGGGCGGTGAGGACGCCGTCGTCGGAGAGGGCGGCGGCGTGGATGACGGAGGTGAGGGGGTGCTCGGCGGGGACGGCGGCGACGACGCGGGCGAGGGCGTCGCGGTCACCGGCGTCGGCG
>NZ_JACADT010000932.1:0-2246 GCF_013421635.1 Streptomyces sp. UH6
TGCCGTTCGGCGGCGACACCCGCGGCGCTCAGGGGCGCGGGGCCCGGAGTATCGCCGAGACACGGGCCGCGGCGGTGGCCAGGTGGCCGCGGGCCTCGGCCAGCTGGTCCGCGGTGACCCCGTGGTCCCGGGCGGCGTCCCGGACGTCGTCCCGCAGCCGGTCCAGCAGACGCTCCAGATCGCGGAGCGGGTCGCCGGTGCCGGCGTCGTGGGCCCACTCCGGCTCGTAGCCGACCTCCAGGCCGTCCGCCACGGGGGCGAAGACGGGGCCGGATCCGTCGGATGCGGGAACCCCGGACGCGGACGGCTCCGGACCGGACTCGGGCTCCGGCTTCTCGAAGGGGTCCCGGGCGCGCTCCGCGTCGGAGGCGCGGTCGGCGGTGGTGGGCCTGCCGAACGACCCGAAGCCTCCGAACTGGGCGAACTGGCCGAACTCCTTGGTGAGCTCGGACAGGCCCTCACGCACCCCGGTGGGCCAGTCGCCGCGCGCGAAGTGGTCCTGTACCTGCTCCTGGACACGTCGCGCGATCCGCTGGACCTCCTGCTGCGCCTCCTGGGCCTGGCGGCGGGTGCGCTCGGCCTCCTCGCGGGCACGGCGGCTCTCGTCCTTGGCCCGGCGGGCCTGTTCCTTCCACTCCTGCCGGGCGCGGCGCATCTCCTCCTTGGCCGCCTGCCAGGCGTCCTTGTCGCCGAGGCCACCCTCCCCGAAGGGCCCGAACGGGCGGCCCTTGCCGCCGGCCGCGGCTCCCCGCCCGCCGCGGGAACCTCCGCCAGGGCCGGTCTGCCCGGCGGCGGCCCGCATCTCGCGGCGCAGGTCGCCCGCCGCGTCGCGCACCTCGTCGCGGATCTCGGCGGCCAGCTCCGCCACCGACTCGAGGATCTCCACCTCCAGGTCGGCCAACTCGGCGCTGCGGTCCGCGAGCTCCCGGCGGCCCGCCTCGGTGATCGAGTAGACCTTGCGGCCGCCCTCGGTGGTGTGGGTGACCAGACCCTCGGCCTCCAGCTTGGCCAGGCGCGGGTAGACCGTGCCGGCCGAGGGGGCGTAGAGGCCCTGGAAGCGCTCCTCCAGCAGGCGGATCACCTCGTAGCCGTGACGGGGCGCCTCGTCGAGGAGCTTCAGCAGGTAGAGGCGGAGGCGGCCGTGGGCGAAGACGGGAGGCATGTCAGAGCACCTTCTCGGTAGGGGCGTCGGTTTCCCCGGCGTCCGGGGCGGCGGGCCGGCGGAGCAGGGCGATGGAACCGGAGACCGTGGTGGCCCGGATCCTGCCGCTGCCCGCGCCGAGGCGACCGGTGACCCGGCGGGTGCCGGGCATGCCGCCCACCCTCAGGTCCTCGAAGGCGTTGGAGATGGAACCGGCGGCGGTGTCCGCGTGGACCTCGGCGTCCGTGGGCTCGGGGAGGCGGACGGCGATCTCGCCCGAGACGTTCGAGAGCTGGAGATCGGCGGGACCCGTGCGGCCCAGGTCGATCATCACCGAGCCGGTCACCGACTCGGCCCGCACGGAGCGGCTCGTGCCCTCGACCACGGTCAGGTCGCCGCCGACGGAGCTGAAGCGGATGTCGCCGGAGAGGGCCTGGGCCTCCACGGAACCGGTGACGGTGGACGCCGAGACCGGCCCGGTGAGACCGACGAGGGTGGTGTCGCCGTTGACGCCCTGCACATCCGTACGGCCGCTGATGCCGGAGACCACGGCCGCGGCGTCCACCGAGCCGATCCGTACGGCGGTGCCGGCGGGGACCGCGAGGGTGACGACCGCGCTGCTGCGCCAGGAGTCGCGGTCCAGCAGCTTGCGGAAGTTCTGCCAGGGCAGGTCCCGGTAGGCCACCGTGAGGACACCCTCCTCCAGGGTGACCTCCAAGGGGTCGCCCTCCACCGCGGACACCTCCAGACGCGCGGCGGTCTCCTCGGTGCCGACCACGTTCACCGCGCCCCGGACGAGGCGGACGTGCAGGGCGCTGACGGGTTCGTCGAGCGTGAGCTTGAGCGGCTCGGTCACCGACCACTCGGGCATGCGGACCTCCTCGGCGGGACGCGGTGTATCGCGTCTTCTCCAGAACACGATATATCGCGGTCCGGTGAAGTCAATACGCCCGTCCGGGGGAGATACGGGCCGGGAGGCGGACGCGGCGGTCGGGTGAACAGAGCGGGAGGAATCGCTCCGGCTGACCTACCGTGGCGATCATGGCGAGTCGACGTGCGGGCGGCGCGGGCGCAAGAGGCGGTACGGGCGGGGCGGGCGGACGTG
>NZ_JACADT010000933.1:0-2244 GCF_013421635.1 Streptomyces sp. UH6
CCTGCCGGTCCGGGCGGCCCGGCGCCCAGGCGACCGCCATGGCACCGCCGATGAGGGCGAACAGGAAGCCGATGAAGAACCCGCCGAGGTTGGACACCGGGATGGAGACCAGGCCCAGCAGGATGGCGGCCACGCCGCAGAAGATCTGGATGTGACGCTGGAACCACAGGCACAGGCCGAGCACGCCGAGCAGCACGCCGATGATCAGCGAACCCGCGCCGGCGGTGGTGGCCATGGTCATGGTGAGGTTGCCGATGTGCAGGTCGGCGTAGGGGAAGTACCCGATGGGCAGACCGGCGAACATGACGAAGAGGCCGGCCCAGAACGGCCGCGTGCCCCGCCACGTGCGGAAGTTCCCCCGGATGACCCGAAGGCGTTCGCTACCGGGCGCGGCAGGAGTCTCGGCGCTCATGGAAAACAGCTCCCTGGAACGGCGTTGCCGTGATGAGTGTGGTGGTGCGTGGGGCTGGGACGAGCGGGGGAGCCGAGGCTCCCTCGCTCGTCAGCGAGTGCTCAGTAGCACTCGTGGACACCCGTCTTCAGCGACATGTTCAGGTTGCTGAGGTTGAAGGTGCCGGCGGTGGTCGCCCACGCCGTCTGCTTGACGCCGGTCAGGACGGCCGAGTCGGCCTGCTGGGCGAACCCGTTGCCGTTGGCGCCCGCGGAGAGCTCCGGACCCTTGCTCGCCTGGCCGGCCGCGACACCGATGTCGATGTTCTTGAACTCGGCCGACGTCGTCTCGAGGCTCTCGACGTCGATGTACAGGTTCTCGGCCTTGACCGGCGTGTCGCCGGTGCCCGCGGTGAGCCGCAGGCTGATGTTGCCGAAGACCGGCACGTGCGGCGTCACGACGGACTGGCACATGTTGATGATGTCGGCCGACTTGAACGCCGACACCGCGACCGGGTGGTACGTCTCCTTGCCGTCAAGGGTGACGCCCTTGTCCATGGAGCCGTACTGGTTGAAGCCGTCGCCCTCGAGACGGTCGGCCGTCACCTTGAACGACTGGCCGGAGACGCTGAACGACGCGGCGAGCGCGCCCTGCGACAGGCCGACGCCTATCGCGGCGGTGGCGGCGATGCTGGGCACCATGACGACGGCGAACCGCTTCCATCTGGTACCGCCACGCAGCTGGGACTGCATATGTCCTCCTTCTCGGACGTACATCTCCTGGTCCCGGCTGCCACAGATGGCGGCTCGGGCCGGGCAGGGATGGGAGAAGTGCTACGTCCTCGGGAAGGAGAGCGCCTGTTTCTCGTACGACGCGGCATGCGCCCGAATCACCGGCGATCACCCCCGAGCGACAACCACTGGCCGCATGGGACAGGTGGTCCCGTGCGACCTTTTCGGACAGGCTCCGCCACGGGCGAAGACCCCCCTGTCCTCAGGCACGGCGTCACGGTGACACCGCCCCTGCCCGGTGGGGACCCTTGATCACATGCGCCCGATTGGTTGTCGGGCGTACGGAATAGGACCGAGCGTCGCCGATCGTTGTGCATTCTTCGCGCCCCCGCAAGGGGTCTCGTTACCCGCTGGTAACGGGGAGGCCACGAAGGATCACGCGTCCCGCACCGGCCCACGACGGAGGGTTGCGCACCATCACGTGACAAAGGCGGGCAAAGAACCGCGCAGCGGGGCGCATCGCAGCCCGACTCTTACTGCCAGTAACAGCTGGTTCATTTCCCAAGATTTGGCAAAGCGTGGCCGCAACATGCCCCTCGGGGGAACGCCCTTCACACCGGGCGCATGCTTTCCCCGCGAAACTTTCCGCGTGGGAGTTCCGCACAACGGGAAGGGCGGGGCGGGGAGTGTCTCCCCGCCCCGCCCTCACCGCCTCACGGCCGCCGGCGGACCTCCCGGAACCCGGGACCGGAACCGGAACCGGACTAGAACAGGGCGCGCGCCAGCGCGCGCCGCGCGGCGACCACCCGCGGGTCGTCACCCCCGACGACCTCGAACATCTCCAGAAGCCGCACCCGCACGGCCTCGCGGTCGTCACCGGCCGTCCGGCGCACCGTGTCGATGAGCCGGCCGAAGGCGTCCTCGACGTGACCGCCCACCAGGTCCAGGTCGGCGGCGGCGATCTGCGCCGCGGGGTCCGCGGGCTTCTCGGCCGCGTCCTGCCGCACCTTCTGCGGGTTCAGGTCCCGCACCCGCTCCAGCAACTGCGCCTGGGCGAGGCCGAGCTTGGCCTCCTCGTTGCCCGGGTCGTCGGAGAGCACGTTGCGGTAGGCGCGGACGGCG
>NZ_JACADT010000934.1:0-2238 GCF_013421635.1 Streptomyces sp. UH6
ACACCCCGTCACCGGGTGCAGGGAGGCCCTCGCCCGCGCCCGTGGCCCGCTCGCCAGCGTGCTCGCCGGACACCGCCTCCACCGCCGCGGCGGCGCGCTCCTCGATCTCCTGCCGCAGAGCGGCCGCCGAGATCCGCATCGTCGCGCCGCTCTCCAACTGTCCGCCGCCGAACGGCAGGTCGCCACCCGGCGCCCCGGGAACCGCGGTCGAAGGGAAGGAAGGGGCGGAAGGAGCGGGCGGAGTGGGAGGGGCGGGAGGAGCGGGAGGGGCGGGCGAGGGAGAAGGAGCGGCAGGAGGCGGCGGATCGGCCGGAGCCGACGGCCCCACCGGCTCCGACGGCTCCCAGGACGCGGACTCCTCCGCGGAGTCGGCGGCACCGCCGGCGTTCTCCCGGTACCAGGCAGGCGTGTCGTAGTCGATGGTGAACTCGCCCGTCGTCTCGACGGCGGACTCCGCGTCGGACTGGTCATCGCCCGGTGTGGTCCAACCCCCGTGGATACCATCCCGATCGCTGTTCACAATTCCTCCTGGTTGGTCGAGCGCAGGCACCCCACCCTAATCACCCCGGTCGCCGGAACGGCAGGCCCGTCGGCCGGTGGAAAGCGGGGAAGGCCCGCGAAGGACCGGACGGCCCCCCGGTCGCCTCAGTCCATGCGCCGCGGCGTACCCAGCAACCCGACCTCGGCGTCCGTGGGTTGCGTCATCACGTACTGACGGTCCCGGTCCGCGCACCACAGGGTGACGCCGTCGGCCAGCGTCGGCAGCGAGTCCACGTCACCGCGCGGAAGCGCCAACGCCCGCCCGGTTTCGGCGGCTTCGTCCGGAGACAGCCGCTGGACGCCCACCAGCCGGGCCTGACGCATCAGCCGCGGCGCCACCGGAGACAGGTACGGCAGCAGGGTCAGCACGGCCTGCCAGGGGCCGGCCACCACCCGTCCGCGCGGCGGCCGCATGCCGCAGTCCCGCACCACCAGCACCGGACTGCCCGCCGACGCGCCCTGGGGCGGCACCCGGCCCACGTCGTACACCGACAGCCCGTTCTGCCCGCCGCCCATGGCGTGCACCATCTGCATCCACGCCTGCGGACGACCGGTCTCCACGGCCACCCGCGCACCGGTCGCGGCGGCACGCAGCGCCAGCACCTGGGTCGTCCACAGGCTGCCGATCAGCACGATGTCGTACGGGGTGGGGCGGTTGAGCCCCAGGACGGCAGGCTGGCCCTCCGCGTCCACGCCGATCACCACGCCGTCGTCGCCGATCGGCAGCGTCAGCGACCCCAACTGCTCCAAGGGCACGCTGTGCCGACCGTGCCGGGGGCCCAGCAGGCCCGAACCGCGACTGATCACCGGGTGCCTCCCAGCGGCAGAGTGGCGAGCACGCCGGGCAGCTGCTCCCGGTCCAGCCTGGCCAGACCGACGCCCGCGCGACGCGCCGCGTCCTGCAACGCCCGGCGTGCGGAGGTGAGTTCCTCGGCGCTGCGGCCGGTCACCCGCAGGTGCCCGGTCAGCGCCACCGCCTGCCCGTCGCCGCGGGCCAGGGTGAGACTGAAGGTGGTGGCCAGCGCGGGCACCGCCGTCAGCTCGGCCACCAGCTGCGGCAGAGTGACGCCCCGCCCGCCCAAGGAGGGCCAGCGGCGCACCCAGTACGCGGTGTGACGGCGGTTGTCGCACCGCCAGTTGCGGGCCGACTCCTCGGTGCGGCGCTCCCGTACCTCCGTGCGGCCCGCCTCCGCGGTGACCAGGGGATTGGCACAGGCCGAGGTCGCCATCGCCGCGACCACTTCCTCCTCGTCCAGCACGTTCACCCGGAACCCGGCACCGGTCAGCCGGCTGGCCAGGTGATCCGCGGCCCGCACCACGCACTTCTGCGCACCGGTCACCCCGCCGCCGCGCGCGGCCACCGCCTCCGCGCACAGTTCCGGGTCCAGCTTGAGCGCGATCCAGGTGATCCGCACCGCGGGAGCGCCCGTACTGGCTTGGAGCGGCGCGTAGTTGGTGACGGCCACCGACTGCTGCGGCAGGTGCAGCGCCGGGGCGGGCTGGGTGTGCAGCAGGATCTGGGCGGACTCCAGCCGGATGTCGTCCACCTCGAGGGCGTCACCGACCAGCGCCAGCGGCAGCGGACGACGGCTCCGCTCGGCGCGCAGCGCGGTGGCGTCCGCCTCCACCTGGAGCACCGCCGTGAGGAAGGTGCCGTCGCCGACCAGGCCCACCGGCCGCCGGTCCCGGCCGCCGTAG
>NZ_JACADT010000935.1:0-2231 GCF_013421635.1 Streptomyces sp. UH6
GCGGCTGCCGCGTCGCCGGGCATGTGCGCGGCGGCCACGACGGCTCCGCCCAGCGATTCGTGTGCCGCCTGCGGGGTGCCGGCCGGTCCGGTGAAGTCCCGGTAGACGCCGGTGACGACGGACCCCAGCAGGGCGATGCCCAGCGCGGTGCCCAGTTCGTACGCCGTCTCCGAGACCGCGGAGGCGGCGCCGGCCTGCTCCTTGGGGACGGCGGTGAGGATGACGTCCGAGGTGACCGTGAACGCCAGTCCCGCGCCGAAACCGACGACCAGGAGGACGGCGCCGATCTGGAGGTAGCCGGTGGACTGGCTGATCGTCGTCAGGACCGCGAGGGCCAGGCCGATCACGGCCAGGCCGCCGGAGACGACCGCGCGCACGGAGAGGCGTCGTGCCGCGCCGCCCGCGAGCAGACCGGCCACCACCGCTCCGACGGCGGCCGGGAGTTCGGCGATGCCCGCTTCGATGGGCCGGCGGCCCTGGACCAGTTGCAGGTACTGGGAGAGGAAGAACAGCAGACCGGACAGCCCGAGGATGGTCAGCAGGTTCGCCAGGACGGCGCCGCTGAAGCCGCGGCTGCGGAACAGCCCGACGTCCACCAGCGGGACCGGCAGACCGCGCTGGCGCCGGACGAACGCACGGAGGGCGACCGCTCCCAGCAGGCCTGCCCCGAGGGCGGGCCAGGCGAACCCGTGGGCGGCGGTCTCCTTGAGGGCGTAGACGACGCCGACCACGGCGGCCAGCGACAGGAGGACGCTCGGCAGGTCCCACGGCCCCGGAGCGGGGTTGCGCGACTCCGGGAGCGTGCGCACCCCGACGACGACCAGCAGAGCCATCACCGGGAGGTTGATCAGGAAGACGGAACCCCACCAGAAGTGCTCCAGCAGGGCGCCGCCGGCGATCGGGCCGACCGCCATGCCCGCCGAGGCCGCGGCGCTCCAGAGGCCGATGGCGAGACTGCGCTCCCGCGGGTCGTGGAAGATGTTGCGGATCAGCGCCAGCGTGGAGGGCATCAGCGTGGCACCGGCGACGCCCAGGAGCGCACGGGCGACGATCATCATCTCCGGCGTCTGCGCGTAGGCGTTCAGCACGGAGACCAGCCCGAACGCGGTGGCACCGACGAGCAGCAGCCGCTTGCGGCCGATGCGGTCGCCCAGGCTGCCCATGGAGATGAGCAGGCCGGCGATCACGAAGGAGTAGGCGTCGCCGATCCACAGCAGCTGCGTGCCGGAGGGCTGCAGATCCTCGCTCAGGTAGGGCGTGGCCAGACCGAGGACGGTGGCGTCCACCGCCACGAGCAGCACGGCGAGGACCAGGACGCCCAGGGCGACCCAGCGGCCGGCGGCCCGCTGCGCGCCGCCCCGCTCGGCGGCCTCCTGCACGGAACCGGTCATGACGCGTTCCTCCGTATCGCGCCGCCGAGCAGGAGCTCGACGACCATGTGGACGAATCCGTTGCGGGCCGCCCTGCCCTCGGTGACGGCGTAACTCCCGGCCGCCAGCAGGCCGTAGAGCGCCTCGGTCAGCCACGCCGCACTCAGGTCGATGCGGAACTCCCCGCTCTCCTGGCCCCGGCGGAACAGCCCGGTGAGCCGTTCGTCGATGCGGGCCCAGCCCGCGTGCCGCTCCTCGCCCTCGAAGAGCTGGGACTCCGAGTAGAGGAAGGCCAGCAGTCCCGCGCAGGACTCGGCCTCACGGACCAGGCGGCGCACCGCGTCCACGGCCGCGCCCTCCTCGACGCGAGCCGCGTCCAGGGCCGCTTCGCACTCGGCGATGCCCAGGTCCTCCAGGGCACGGACCAGCGCGTCGCGCCCGGCGAAGTGGCGGTTCAGCGTCGCCCTGCTCACCCCCGCGGCACGGGCGACCTCCTCCATCGTCGCCGTGGCCCTCCGCGTCAGCAGCTCGGCGGCGGCGCGCAATACGTCGTCACGATCGAAAGCCATGAGTCAACGATAACCCGAATGAGACACTGATGTCTCACCAGAGGCGAGGATGGCGCAGAATTCATCCCTGCCTCTCCGCCGGAGCCAGCGCCGGGCGCCGGCGGGCATCCGCCGCCCGCGCGCTATTGACCTGTGCGGATGCTCCGTGTTTGTCTCGGCGCGAGGTCCTGGGGAGCGCCGACGTCGGCCGAGGCCGCCCGCTCCCGGGGGCCCACCGAGGGCACGGGTGGCGTGCGGAGCCGGAACGAGGGGCGTGGGGTGTTGCGACAGCAGCGACGCCGCCTCCACGGCC
>NZ_JACADT010000936.1:0-2231 GCF_013421635.1 Streptomyces sp. UH6
GGCCTGCATCAGGGCGCCGCCCTTGCGGACCCCCTGGCCCATGACCTTCGCGCCCAGCACCGGAGCGCCGCCCACCATGGCGGCGCCCTTCTCGAGAGCCATGCCGCGCAGCACGGAGCCGCCGGGCGCCCCGCGGTGACCACCGCGCAGGTGCGGCAGGCCGCCGCCGGTGGCCGAGTGGCCGCCGAACAGGGACCCGCCCTTCGGGGAACCCATGGGGTGCGTGAGGTGCACGGCCCGCACGGACTCCAGGGACTTCACCGCGCTCGCGCCCATCCGGTGTCCGGCCGTGCCGTGTCCACCCATGCCGTGTCCGCCCATGCCGTGTCCGCCCATGCGGTGCCTGGCCATGCGGTGTCCAGCCATGTGGTGTCCAGCCATGTGGTGTCCACCCATGGTCCGGCCCCCCATGGTGTGTCCGCCCTTGTGGAGCCCGCCCATGGCCCGGCCGGCCATGGAGTGTCCGCCCATGGAGTGTCCGCCCATGGGGGAACGGCCGCTCCTGTGCATCAGCACACCGACCGCGCAGGCGGCCACCGCCGCGCCGCCCGCGACCATCAGCGGCTTGCGGCGGCTCGTCCCCTCCTTCATGTCCGCGCGGTAGGCGCCGGAGCCCGCGTCGGCCGGCACGGGTTCCGCCCGACCGTCACCGGAGGACGTCCTGCCGTGCACCCGGTGCTTCGCCCCGACGCGCCCCCGCAGCTCGGCCCGCCGGGCCTCCGCCTGCTGCCTGGTCTCCCGCAGCCGGGTCCGGGCGCGGGCCTTCACATCGGCGCGCGAGGCCAGTTCCTCCACCGTGTGACCCAGGTCCTCCCGCATCTCCTCGACGTCCCGGCGGAGTTCGTCCTCGCAGTGGGGGCCGTGCGGGCCCTCGTGGCTGTGGGAGTGATGGTGGTGGCTGTGGGTGTCGCTCATCGCCGGGTCCTCTCCTTGATCTCGGCCACGTCGGTGCGCACGCTCGCCATCGTGCGGCGTGGCGCCGCCGGGGTCGCCTTACGGATCATCGACCTGCCCACCAGGGCCATCACCGCGGTGATCAGCAGCAGGGCACCCGCGATGATCAGCGCCGACGCCCAGAGCGGCAGCTCCATGGCGATCGCCGCCACGGCCGCCGTCACCAGCGTCGCCAGCGCCAGGAACCCCAGCACCCCGGCCCCCGCGAGCATGCCGCCGCCGGCGCCGAAGCGCTTGCCCTTCTGGGTCATCTCGGTCTGCGCCAGCCGCATCTCGGCCCGCACCAGATCGGTGAGCTGCCGCGACGCCTGCTGCACCAGCTGGCCCACCGAGGCGTGGGCGTCGGCGCCCTTGTGCGCGGCGTGGGTATCGGTGCGGTGCCCGTTGGAGCGATGGCGGTGGAAGTCGAGTGTGGTCATGATCGCTACTCCTCCCGACGGTTCCGGGCGGTCCCGTGCGACGCCCCGAGTACCCGCGAGGCCACCGGATCGCACACCTGTCCGTGCGTGTTTGATGTGTTACGTACCGTTTTGGCTGCGGGAAGGTTTCCGCACGGTGTGTCGACTTGCCGATTGTCGGGTGGGTGCACCGTAGTAACGCTCCCCCGGGGCGGTGATCCTCGCGGGGGCCCCGCGCGCCGGGAGCCCGCCCGCTCGTCTCGGGCCGGTTGACTGAGCCGTCCCCTCATGAACCCGGCCTCGGCCGGCCGCCGTCGACACCGGCCGGCCGAGGGACAAGGAGCGCAACGATGTCCGCAAGCGTCACCGGCCCGGCGACGGTGTCCGGATTCCCCCGGCTCGACTGGGTCGAGGAGCTGGTGCTCCCCGCCCTGCGTGAGGCCGTCTCCGCACTGCCCGCCGCCGAGAGCCGGGTGGCCGGTTACCACCGCGGCTGGTGCGACGCCTACGGGGTGCCGGTGACCGACCGGGCGGCGGGCAAGCTGGTGCGTCCGGCACTGACCCTGCTCTCCGCCGCGGCGGTGGGCGCCGACCCCGGTGCCGCCGTCCCCGGCGCCGTCGCGGTCGAGATGGTGCACGACTTCACGCTCCTGCACGACGACGTCATGGACGGTGACGCCCTGCGCAGGCACCGTCCCGCGTCCTGGTCGGTGTTCGGCACCTCCGCGGCCGTCCTGACCGGGGACGCCCTGCTGGCCGCGGCGCTCCAGGCGCTGGCCGCCACCCCCCAGGCGCGGGCGGCGGCCGCCGTGCGGGAACTGGTGGCCGCCCTGCTCGACCTGGTCCGCGGGCAGAGCGTGGACGTGGCCAACGAGAAGG
>NZ_JACADT010000937.1:0-2231 GCF_013421635.1 Streptomyces sp. UH6
CTCGTCGGAGACCGCGGAGTTCGGCGCCGGCTCGTCCTCCCCGGTCCAGCCGGGCTCCAGCCGCAGGTCGTCCGCGTTGGTGGGCAGCAGGTCGCCGGGGCCCAGGTCGCCGGGGCGCAGCCGCTCGCTCCACGGCACCCATTCGGGTGCGAGCAGCGCGTCCGGGCCGGGCAGCAGCACCGTCTCGTCCAGGGTGACGATCTTCGCGCGGGAGGCGCGGGCCACCGTCACGGCCCAGCGCCAGCCGCGGTAGCCGAGCTCCCGGCACTCGAAGAAATGGGTGACCACGCGGTCGCCCTCGGACACCATGCCGACGTGCTCGCCGACGACGCCGGGCGCGGCCGCCTCCTCGGCTGCGGCGCGGGCGAGGTCGACGGCCTCGGCGCACAGGCGGTCGGGGGTGCGGCTTCGCGTTGTCGCTGCGCTCACAGGTATCGCTTCTCTCCTACGCCGTCTCACGGGTGCGCGCGTACGGCGGCGGAGCGGACGGAGCGGACCGGGGGGCCGCGTCGACGTCCGCGCCCGATCGCGCTCGGGCGCACCTATGTCATCCATTCTGCGGGATGAAGTTCAGGCGCGCGGCCGAGTACAACCACCACGGCGCGCAACCGAACGCTACCTTCTCCGTGGCCGTCGGCCCACACCGGCGGGCGGTTCCGGCGATCCCGATCGGCGCCGGACGGCCGCGCGCGGACGCGGACCGGTTGCTCCGACAATACGAACCGCCCGTACGGAACAGCGCATAACCGCCGCGAGCGGGGCACTATGACGGGGTGGCAGCCGTTCGGACGTCCCGCTCACGCAAGGGACGCACTACCGGCGGAGCGGGCCGTGACGGCGGACCGCTCCGTGCCGTCGGGCGCGTGCTGAGGTCCCCCGTGCGCGGTGCCGGCCGGCTGATCCGCCGCCTCACCCACGCCCACGGGGCGGGCGAGTCGGGGCTCGGCAAGCTGATCGAGCTCCACGCGGTGAACGGGGCGGGCGACGTCCTGATCACCGTGGCGCTCGCCTCCACCGTCTTCTTCTCCGTCCCCACCGACGAGGCGCGCGGGCGGGTCGCGCTCTACCTGGCGATCACCATGGCGCCGTTCACCCTGCTGGCCCCCGTGATCGGCCCGCTGATCGACCGCATCCCGTACGGGCGGCGGGCCGCCATGGCGAGCTCGATGGGCGCGCGGGCGGTGCTGGCGCTGGTCCTCACCGGCGCGGTGGCCGGCGGCGGGCTCCAGCTCTACCCGGCGGCGCTGGGCGTGCTGATGTGCTCCAAGGCGTACGGGGTGGTGCGCAGCGCGGTGGTGCCACGGCTGCTGCCCCGGCGGTTCTCGCTGGTCAAGGCGAACTCGCGGGTCACCCTCGGCGGGCTGGTGGCCACCGGGGTGGCCGCTCCGGTGGGGGCCGGGCTGCACCAGCTCGGTCCGCGGTGGCCGCTGTACGCGGCGTGCGCGGTGTTCGTCGCGGGGACGCTGCTGTCGCTGTCGCTGCCGAAGAAGGTCGACTCCGCCAAGGGGGAGGAGCCCGCGCTGCTGGCGGCCGACCCCGAGCACCTGCACGGCCCGCACCGGCGCACCCCGGGCGACCGGCCCCGGCTGGCGCTGCGCACGGTCGGCACGAGCGTCACGCACGGCCTGGTGGTCAACGCCTCGCAGCGCGTCCTGTCGGGGTTCCTGCTGTTCTTCCTGGCGTTCCTGCTGCGCGAGCACCCGATGAGCGGGCAGAGCGTGGCGGTCTCCATGGGCATCGTCGGGGTCGCCGCCGGCACGGGCAACGCGCTGGGCACGGCGGTGGGGGCGTGGGTGCGGTCGCGGCCGCCGGAGCGGATCATCGTGTCGGTGGTCGCGCTGGTGGTCGTCGCGGCGGTGCTGGCGGCGGCGTTCTTCGGGGCGGCGATGGTGGCGGTCCTCGCGGGGGTCGCGGGCTTCGCCCAGGCCCTGTCCAAGCTCTCCCTGGACGCGATGATCCAGCGGGACGTCCCGGAACAGGTCCGCACCTCGGCGTTCGCCCGGTCCGAGACGACGTTGCAGATGGCCTGGGTGGTGGGGGGCGCGATCGGCATCTCCCTGCCCCTGGTGGGGCCGCTCGGGCTCGGGGTCGCCGCGGTCATCGTGGGCGCCGGCTGGGCCCTCACCGCCCGCGGCCTCCTCCACGCCGCCACCACCCGGGGCCGCCGCCACCTGGCGTGAGGGGCCCCTCCGCGCCACCTGGCGTGACCAGCCCTTCCGCGCCGGGCGGGA
>NZ_JACADT010000938.1:0-2228 GCF_013421635.1 Streptomyces sp. UH6
TCTGCACCCCCGCGGTCCGCCCAGGCCCGCCGGGAGGTGGGGTCAGGGCAAGGGTTTGTACAGGTGGTGGAGGGTGGTGCGGTAGCCGAGGGACGCGTAGAGCCGCTCCGCCGCGTCGTTGCCGGCGAACACGTTGAGCCCCAGCACGCGCCGCCCCGCCCCCACGGCCCTGCCCTCCGCGAGCCGCATCAGCGCCCGCCCGTGCCCCCGGCCACGCACGGCCGGTTCGGTCCGCACCTGGTAGACGTACGCCGCCTCGCCCTCCCCCGCGCCGAGGGACAGCCACAGCACCCCGGCCCGCTCCCCCGCGTGCTCCAGCACGTGGAACTCCATCCCCGCGGTGGCGATCCCGTCCGGCAGGACCTGCCGCTGCTCGCGGCGGGACTTGGCCAGCGCCTCGTCCTCGCTCACCCCGCGCGCGATCCACTCCCGCGCGTACTCCTCCGCGTCGACCTCGCGCCACGCCTCGAACTCCGCGGGCGTCATGGGCCGCGCACGGCTTCCGGCGGGCAGTCCGGGCGCGTCCCCGTCGAGCCGTTTCTCCATGTTCCGGTTCCGCAAGGTGTAGCCGAGCCCCTCCGCCAGCCGCAGGGCCGCCTCGGCGTCCGCCGGCACCGTGGCCTCGATCCGCCGGCAGCCCCAGACCCGGGCGACCTCCTCGGCGGCGAGCGCCGCCACGGTGGCCCGGCCGCGCCGTCGGTCCGCCTCGTCGATCCAGAGGTCCCGCACCTGTGCCACCGCGTCGCCGAACACCGCCGAGGTGCCCAGACGCACGGCGCCGACGGGCCGGCTGTTCACGCACACCTGGTAGCGGCGTGACCGGGTCCCGTCGGCCTCCTGCTGCAACGGCTCGATGGGCCGCAGGGTGGTCGTCATGTCGGTGGTTCTACCCCACCCGGACGCCCTCGGCCACAACGATCAGGGGTCGAGGTCGTCGCCGGACCGCTCGGCGAAGATCCTCATGGCCTTGGCCGTCAAGGGGCCCTCCACGCCGGGAAGTTCACGGCCGTCCACCCGGTGCACCGCCTGGACGTCGCGGAGCGAGGAGGTCAGGAACACCTCGTCGGCGCGCTCCAGGACGTCGAGCGGGAGGTCCGTCTCGCGCGCCCCGGTCCACTCGGCCACCAGCTCGCGGGTGATGCCGGCCAGGCAGCCGGAGGCGAGCGGCGGGGTGAGGATCTCGCCGTCCAGGACGACGAAGACGTTGGAGCCGGTGCCCTCGCAGAGCTGCCCGACGGTGTTGCCGAACAGGGCCTCGGTGGCGCCCTGTTCGTGGGCTCGGGCCAGCGCGACCACGTTCTCGGCGTAGGAGGTGGTCTTCAGGCCGGTGAGCGCGCCGCGCTCGTTGCGCGTCCAGGGCACGGTGATCACGGCCGTGGAGTCCGGGCGGCGCTTGGCCTCGCCGAGTGCCACCACCAGCGTGGTGCCCTGGTCGCCGCGGTCGGAGCCGAGCGGGCCGTGGCCGCCGGTGTAGGTGATCCGCAGCCGGCCGAGGGCGACCCCCGGATTGGCGTCGATCACCGCGGCGCAGGCGCGGCGGACCTCGTCGGCGTCCGGGTCGGGCAGGCCGAGGCCCCGGGCGGAGCGGGTGAGGCGGTCCAGGTGGCGGGTGAGCGCGAAGGGCTTCCCGTCGACCGTCTTCACCGTCTCGAAGATCCCGTCCCCCACGGTCAGGCCGTGGTCGAGGACGGAGACACGGGCGGACTCGATGTCCTTGAGCCCGCCGTCGAGCCAAATCTTCACGAAAGGGTCCCTCCACTGGTGTCGTACTCCCCCGACGCTACCGCGAGCAGCCGGGACGCCTTGAGTTCGGTCTCCGCCCACTCCCGCTCCGGGTCGGAGTCCCAGGTGATCCCCGCGCCGGTGCCGAACCGCAGCACGGCGGCGCCGGCGCCGTCGCGCTCGATCCAGAACGTGCGGATGCCGACGGCCAGCTCGGCCCGGCCGCGGTCGGCGTCCACCCAGCCGATGCCGCCGCAGTAGGGGCCGCGCGGGGAGCGTTCCAGGGCGGCGAGGACGGTCAGCGCCCTCTCCTTGGGGGCGCCGGTGACCGAGCCGGGCGGGAAGGCGGCGGCCAGCAGCTCCGGCCAGCCGGCCCCGGGCCGCAGCTCGCCGCGGACCGAGGAGACCAGGTGGACCAGGCCGGGGTGCTTCTCCACCGCGCACAGGTCGGGCACGGTGACGCTGCCGGTACGGCAGACGCGTCCCAGGTCGTTGCGGACCAGGTC
>NZ_JACADT010000939.1:0-2224 GCF_013421635.1 Streptomyces sp. UH6
GGGTGCGACACCAGGTCCGGCCGAACCCCGGGCGCGGGCCCGGCCCCGCCGCCCACCGGCACCGGTCCGGTTCCGAACGACTCATCCGCCGACACCGATGTGTCCCTCCGTCAACTTCCGTGCACCTTGCGTGATCGTTCCGTGGCGGACGGTAGCAGTCGGTCGGGGTGGAGAGGTCCGCGTACCGGCCTCCGGTCCCCGGCGCGGCGGGCCTCTCACCCGTGAACCCGGGCTTTCGTCGATCAACGTTCCGAACTGCGACTTCACCCGCAGGTGTTGCACGTCGCGGATCCGTGCGCACCGGAACCCCCGGGGCGGCGGTGCGCCCTTGAGCCGGGTGGTGTAGACGTAGAGTCCCGCTGCCGCCGGGCCGTCGGCCGTGTCCTTGACGACCGCGACCTGTATCAGGGCCGTTGCACAAGGCAGTTGGGCGTGTCATGCGAAGTGACTACAGTGGTGCTGTTGCGACATGAACGCTTCACGGATCGGTCCAGAGGTCCTGAGGCGGGCGACAACAACGGGGAGATGACGCTGGTGATTCCGCTGGAGCCGGGTGCGGGTGCCGCAGACCTCAGGCGAGGTGTGGAGGCGCTCAGTTCGTTCAAGAAGCGCGTCGACGCGGTGCTCGACGAACTGAACGGATCGCCTGCCAACCCCAACCAGGTGGCGAGCCTGACGCTCACCCGTGAGGCGCTGGCGGCCGGAAGCGCCTTCGGTGAGGCGGTCGGCCTCTACTCCCAGTACGCCCGGGCGCACGAGCGGGTCAGCTCCCTGTCGCGGACCCTCGGCCTGCAGATAGAGGCACTCCAGATCGCCGTCCACGGCGCGGACATCGGCTTCGACAACCTCGAGGAAGAGTCGCGGCGCCGGTTCCACGAGATCCAGGTCGACCTCAAGCGTGAGGCGGACCGCGAGCAGGACCTCGCGCGCAATGCCAAGCGCCAGTACGAGGGTGGGTTCTGATGCCAGGACACGACGACAAGAAGTACGACGAGCTGATCAAGGACGAACTCCAGCAGGTCAAGGACAACGCCGAGGTCATCGACCTCGTCAATGCCTTCGAGCAGACGTTCGGCGCGGTCTTCTCCGGCAACGGGCCCCGGTTCTTCGGCCGGACGAGCTTCGAGGGCCACCGCCTCAACGACATGATCGACGTGGTGGAGCCGACCAACCCGGAGCAGATCGAGGAGGTCGGGACCTCCCTGCTGAAGGCCGGTGAGGCGATCACGGCGGCCGCCACGCTGCTCGGCAAGAACATCGAGGGCGTCGACTGGGAGGGCGCGTCGGGCGAGGCCTTCCGGACGTGGAGCAACAACCTCGTCGAGAAGGCCAAGGCGCTGGCGGGCTACTCGAAGGCGGTCGGCGAGCAGATCTCGCTGGCCGGTTCCGGACTCGCCTCCGTCCGCAAGTCCATGCCGCCGCGCGACCTGCGCGAGGAGCCGAAGACGGTCTCGCAGATCCCCGCGGCCAAGCGGGTGGACAGCAACGAGGAGTACGTCGCCGCGGTCAAGGCGGAGCAGAACCGGCAGGAGGCGATCAACCAGATGATCCGCCTCTCCTCGTTCTACGCGGTGTCGGAGGAGGCGCTGGCGGGCCAGGAGCCGCCGACGTTCGAGCCGATGCCGAACGTCGGGGTGCCGGCGCCGTCGCCGGTCCGCGGAGTGGGAGACACGCCGACGGCAGGTCAGGGCGGTTACGGCGGCGACCCGACCGTAGCGGGGGCCCGTGGCTCTGCCACCGAGGTGGCGGCGGCCGCGGGACGGATCGACGGAACGGCTGCGGGATCGGCCCCCCAGATCCGTCCGGGCGCAGACGCTTCCATGCAGATCGACAGCGTGGCCCCGGTGGTTCAGCAGGACACGACCCGACCCGTGACAGTGGGTCCCGCGCCCACCACCGGACCGTCCGTGACGAACACGGCTCCGCCGCCGTTCACCGTGGGCACGAACCCCGTGACGGTGACCGGAGGCGGTGGGCAAGGGAAGACGCCGCCCGGCGGCGCGAACTGGCGCCAGACGCCGATCTCGGCGCAGGGCCAGGTCCCGCGCGCCACCACCGGCGGCACGACCGGGGGACAGACCGCCGGTCGCAACCCCATGCACCCGCTGGGCCCGACCGGTCAGCAGACGACGGCCACGGGTCGTACCGGTGGTGGCGGTATTCGCGGGGGAACGGGACCCGTGGGGCCGACCGGCCAGCAGAACGCGGCGCGTACGGGCGGCGC
>NZ_JACADT010000094.1:0-10872 GCF_013421635.1 Streptomyces sp. UH6
GTGGAGGGCTCGTGACCAGTGAGGGTGAGCAGCGGCTCGGTCGGCAGGGGCTTCCGGTGATGGATCCGGAACACGCCCTGGCCGCGCTCGGCATGGCGGTTGCGGCCGAGCAGCCGTCCGTGGCGGTGGCGGACGTGGACTGGGCGCGGTTCGTCCAGCCCTTCACCGCCCTCCGCCCCAGCCCGCTCCTCGCCGACCTCCCCGAAGTGGCCGTCGCCCAGGACGCGGTGGACAGCGCTTCTCCCGAGCAGTCTTCGGCCCGCTCGGCCCTTGAGGAGCGCCTGCGGGGGCTCGAGGGGCCGGAGATCCTGACGGCGTTGCGCGAGGTGGTCCGCGAACACGCCGCAGCCGTGCTGGGACATCGTGACGTTTCCGCCGTTGCCCCCATGACGGCGTTCCGCGACCTCGGGTTCGACTCCCTGATGGCAGTCGAACTCCGTAACCGTCTTGCCGAGGAGACCGGGCTGCACCTGCCCGCGACCTTGGTGTTCGACTACCCGGACACGCAGGCCCTGGCCGCTCACCTTGCCGAACACCTGATGGACGATCCGGCCCGGAACATCGCTGTGCCGGATGTCCGGACGACGCCCGTCGACGATGATCCGATCGCGATCGTCGGTATGGGTTGCCGGCTGCCGGGTGCAGTGGCATCGCCCGAGGACTTGTGGCGGATGGTCAGTTCCGGGCTGGAGGGCATCACCGGATTCCCGGTGGACCGTGGCTGGGAGGGCGTCTCTCTCGCGGACCTGGACACCGGAGCCGGCGGGTTCGCGCGGGTCGGTGGCTTCCTTCACGACGCCGGTTCCTTCGATCCCGAGTTCTTCGGCATCTCGCCCCGCGAGGCCCTGGCCATGGATCCCCAGCAGCGGCTGGCACTGGAGACGGCCTGGGTGACGGTCGAGGGAGCGGGGATAGCTCCCACCAGCCTGCGGGGCAGCCGAACCGGTGTCTTCGTCGGCGGTTGCAGCCAGGGCTATGGAAGCGGGGCACTGGCACAGGGCGAGAAGGGTGTCAGCGGTCAGCTCCTGACCGGCACGGCGACCAGTGTGCTTTCCGGTCGGCTGTCGTACGCCTTCGGGCTGGAGGGGCCGGCGGTGACGGTGGACACGGCGTGCTCGTCGTCCCTGGTCGCCCTGCACCTGGCCGCCCAGGCGCTGCGCTCCGGCGAGTGCGACATGGCCCTGGCGGGCGGTGTCACGGTGATGGCGACGCCCGCGGGGTTCGTGGAGTTCTCCCGCCAAGGTGGTCTGGCCTCGGACGGTCGCTGCAAGTCGTTCTCCGACGACGCGGACGGCACGGGCTGGGGCGAGGGCGTCGGCATGCTCCTCGTGGAGCGTCTGTCGGACGCGCGCCGCAACGGGCACCAGGTGCTGGCGGTGGTGCGGGGTTCGGCCGTCAACCAGGACGGCGCCAGCAACGGGCTCACCGCCCCGAACGGCCCCGCCCAGCAGCGCGTCATTCGCGCGGCGCTCGCCGGGGCCGGTCTGACCGGCGCCGACGTGGACGCCGTGGAGGCGCACGGCACCGGCACGAAGCTGGGTGACCCGATCGAGGCGCAGGCCCTGCTGGCCACCTACGGTCAGGACCGTCCCGAGGACGGGCGGCCGCTGTGGCTCGGCTCGCTGAAGTCCAACATCGGCCACACGCAGGCCGCGGCCGGTGTCGCCGGGATCATCAAGATGGTCATGGCGATGCGCCACGGCATCCTGCCGCCCACCCTCCACGCTGCGCAGGCGTCGTCGAAGGTGGACTGGTCGGCGGGTGCGGTGGAGTTGCTGACGGAGGCTCGGGAGTGGCCGGAGACGGGTGAGCGTCCGCGTCGTGCGGGTGTGTCGTCGTTCGGCATCAGCGGGACGAACGCGCACGTCATCCTGGAGTCCGTCGAGGAGGAGCCGGAGCCCACCCGCGAGGCGAGGGCCGTGCTTCCGGTGGTGCCGTGGGTGTTGTCGGCGAAGTCTCCGGAGGCTCTGGCGGGCCAGGCGGAGCGTCTGCTGCCGCTGGCCGCGGCCGGGGTTTCGCCGGTGGATGTGGGCTGGTCCCTGGTGTCCGCGCGAACCCTGTTCGACCACCGTGCGGTGGTCTTCGGTGCGGACCGCGAGGATCTGCTGCGCGCGGTGGCCGAGGGCCGTTCGGTCGCGGGTGTGGTGTCGGGTGTGGTCGGGGGCGGGCGTTCGGCGTTCCTGTTCTCCGGTCAGGGTTCGCAGCGGGCCGGGATGGGCCGCGAGCTGTACGAGGCGTTCCCGGTGTTCGCGGACGCGTTCGACGCGGTGTGTGCGGAGCTGGACCGGCACCTGGACCGGCCGGTGAAGGAGCTGGTCTTCGACGCGGAGTCGGACCTCCTCGACCGCACCGTCTACACCCAGGCCGGTCTGTTCGCGGTCGAGGTCGCCCTGTTCCGGCTGATGGAGCACTGGGGCGTCACCCCCGACTACCTCCTCGGCCACTCCATCGGTGAACTCGCCGCCGCACACGTCGCCGGCGTCTGGTCGCTGGAAGATGCGGCTGCTCTGGTGGCTGCGCGGGGTCGGTTGATGCAGGCGCTGCCGGAGGGTGGGGCGATGGTTGCCGTGCAGGCGACCGAGGACGAGATCCTGCCCCTGCTCACCGACAACGTCTCCATCGCCGCCCTCAACGGACCCACCTCCGTCGTCATCTCCGGCGACGAGGACGAGGTCACCGCGATTGCCGAGCTTTTCGAGAAGTCGAAGAAGCTGCGGGTCAGTCACGCGTTCCACTCACCGCGCATGGAGCCCATGCTCGAGGAGTTCCGCACCCTCCTGCAGACGGCCACTTTCCACGCCCCGCGGATCCCGATCGTCTCCAACCTGACCGGTGAGACGGCCGGGGAGGAACTGCTGACCGCGGACTACTGGGTGAACCACGTCCGCCAGGCGGTCAGGTTCGCCGACGGCATCCGCCACCTCGACACCCAAGGCGTGAGCACCTACCTGGAGCTGGGTCCGGGCGGCGTCCTGTCCGCCATGGCCCAGGAGACGGCAGCCGAGGCCGCGTTCGTGCCGGCGTTGCGGAAGAACCGGGCCGAGACCGACGCCGTCGTCACCGCCCTCGCCGAACTCCACACCAACGGCACCACCGTCGACTGGAGCGCCTACTACGCCGCCACAAACGCCCAGCGGATCGGCCTCCCCACCTACGCCTTCCAGCACCAGCAGTTCTGGCTGAAGGAGAAGCCGGCCGTTCGTTCGACGCTCGCTTCGTCGGCCATGGACGAAGTGTTCTGGGAGGCAGTGCAGCGTGAGGATCTGTCCGCGATGGACCTCAGTGGTGATGTGCCGCTGAAGGACGCCCTTCCCGTGCTCGCGTCCTGGCGCGACCGGCAGCGGCAGCGGTGGACCGTCGACGGCTGGCGCTATCACGTCACCTGGAAGCCCGTCGCCGCCCCGGAGGCCGCCGCTCTCGAGGGCCGGTGGCTGCTGGTCGTGCCGGAGACGCTGGACGAGTTCACGGTCGAGTGGGCCGCCTACGGGCTGAAGAGCTCGGGCGCGGAGGTCGTGCGCATCGATGCCGACACCGACCTGACCGTTCACCAGGACGCGGCCGGTGTCCTCTCCCTCCTGGCGGTCGATGACGAGGACGTGTCGGACGCCGGTGTCGCTCCTGGTCTCGCCGCGACGCTCGAGCTGGTCCGGCGTCTGGGCGAGGCCGGTGTGCAGGCGCCCCTGTGGTCCCTGACCCAGGGCGCCGTCACCACCGGTGACGCGGACCCCGTGCGCAGCGCCGCGCAGGCGCAGGTCTGGGGCTTCGGCCGGGTCGTCGCACTGGAGGAGCCGCAGCGGTGGGGTGGTCTGGTCGACCTCCCCGAGGTCCTGGACGGGCAGGCGTGGGAGCGCACCGCCGCCGTGCTCGCGGGAAGTGACGGTGAGGACCAGGCGGCAGTACGTCCGGCCGGTGTCCTCGCCCGCCGCATCACGCGGGCGGCTCCCGCCCCTGCGGGCAAGGCGTGGAAGGTGCGGGGCACGGTCCTCATCACCGGTGGGACCGGCGGTCTCGGCGCCCGGGTCGCCTGCTGGGCGGCCGAGAACGGTGCCGAGCGCGTCGTCCTGACGAGCCGCCGCGGTCCCGACGCGCCGGGCGCGGCGGAACTGTGCACGCGAATCGAGGAACTGGGCGCGACGGCCACCGTCGTGGCCTGCGACGCCACCGACCGCGACGCCCTCACCGCCCTCGCCGACACTCTCCGCGCCGACGGCACCCCCGTACGCGCGGTGGTGCATGCGGCGGGGGCCGGGCAGATCACGCCGCTGAAGGAGATCGGTGCGGCGGAGCTGGTGGACGTGCTGCACGCGAAGGTGACCGGCGCCGCCAACCTGCACGCGGTCTTCGCCGACGCCGACGCCGACCTGGACGCGTTCGTCCTCTTCTCCTCCATCGCCGCCACCTGGGGCAGCGGCGGCCAGGCCGCCTACGCCGCCGCCAACACCTACCTCGACGCCCTCGCCCAGCAGCGCCGCGCCCGCGGCCTGACGGCCACCTCCATCGCCTGGGGGCCCTGGGCCGGCGGGGGACTGGTGACCACGGAGAGCGAGGAGCGGCTGGGGCGGCGGGGGCTTCCGGTGATGAAGCCGGAGCACGCGCTGGCCGCGCTGGAGATGGCTGTCGCGGCGGAGGAGACGTCCGTGGCGGTGGCGGATGTGGACTGGGCGCGGTTCGTCCAGCCCTTCACCGCCCTGCGCCCCAGCCCGCTCCTCGCCGATCTGCCCGAAGCGGCGGCCGTCGCCGATGACGAGGCCGATGCCCGGCAAGCCGCCGGATCTCCGGCCGCCCAGGGAGCGGACCCCGCCGCCGAACTGCGTGACCGTCTCGCCGCGGCCGGTTCCGGCAACGCCGGCGGCGCCGCCGAGGCGAGGGAGGAGATCCTCCTGGCGCTCGTGCGGGAGGAGGCGGCGCGGGTGCTCGGCGTCGACGACCCGGGGCGGATCAAGGTGCGGAACGGGTTCGTCGCGGCGGGATTCGACTCCCTGATGGCGGTCGAGCTCCGCAACGGACTGGGCCGCCGGACCGGGCTCCGGCTCCCGGCGACCCTGGTGTTCGACTTCCCGACCCCCGACGACCTCGTACGGCACCTTGCCGAGCAGTTCGCGCCCGAGGACGACGGAGACACGGCCGGCGAGGCCGGCGCCCTGGCGGAGATCGACAGGCTGGAGCGTCTCCTCGGTTCCCTGGCCCCGGAGGGCGGCGGCGGAGGCGACGAGGTCGCCAGGCGCCTGGAGGCCCTGCTCACCCGGTGGAACGGCGTCACCGCCGCACACCGGCAGGACGCGGAGCCGGACGTCGACGACCTGCTCGACGTGGCGACGCCCGACGAAATGTTCGAGCTCATCCAGCGTGAATTCGGAAAAGCCTGACCGACGGCCCGAGAGGAACGCGGCGCCGACCGGTTCGCGCGCCTGCCGATTCCCAGCCGATTCCCACCTACCGACGGAGAGTGAAAGTGTCAGAGACAGTAGAAGCCACGGGGGCACCGGGGACGGTGGGGAGCGCCGGCGACGAGGTCGTCGTCGTCCAGGACCTCGTCAAGCGGTACCACCCCGCGATGCCGCCGGCGGTCGACGGGCTGAGCTTCACCGTCACGCGCGGTGAGGTGTTCGGCCTCCTCGGCCCCAACGGCGCCGGCAAGACCACCACGATCCGCATGCTCACCACCATGGCCAGGGCCACGTCCGGCCAGGCGTTCCTGGACGGCATCGACGTCCTGGCGCAGCCCGACCGGGTGCGCGCCGTGCTCGCCGTGGTGCCGCAGCACAACAACCTGGACCGGTCGCTGACGGTCCGGCAGAACCTCCTCTTCCACGCCGCCTACCACGGCATCTCCCGGTCCGAGCGCCGTCGCCGGGCCGACGAGCTGCTGGAGCGCGTGCAGCTCGCCGACCGGGCGGACTCGCTCGTGGACGAGATGTCCGGGGGCCAGGCGCAGCGCGTCATGATCGCCCGGGCGCTCATGCACGACCCGAGCGTGATGTTCCTGGACGAGCCGGCCACGGGTCTGGACCCGCAGGCCCGGCTGTTCGTGCACGACCTGGTCGCGGAGCTGGGCCGTCAGGGCGTGACCGTGGTGATCACCACGCACGACATGGAGGAGGCCGCCAAGCTGTGCGACCGGATCGGCATCGTCGACCACGGCAAGCTGCTGACCCTGGGCACGCCCGAGGAACTGATCCACAGCCTCCCGGGCGGCACGACGATCACCCTCAAGCTGAACCTCCTGGACGACTCCGACTCCCCGCGCGACGTGACCGAGGCGCTGACCGGCGCCCCCTGGGTGGCGGCCGCGGAGTACGTGCCGGGAACGCCCGCCGCGGCACCGCCCTTCCCGGGCATGCCGGCCCCCGAACCGGAGGAGGACCGCTACGTGCTGAGCGTCGAGTCCGGCGCCGGCGACGTGCTGCCCGCCGTCTTCAAGGTGCTGGGCGAGCTGCACTGCGAGGTCAAGGACCTCGCGGTACGGGAGGCCAGCCTCGAAGACGTCTTCATCCACCTCACTGGCAAGGGACTTCGGTGACTCTCACGACTACCACGACGACCACGTCCGCCGACGAAGCGGTGGCGGACCGCGCCCGCCCGGCGGCTTCGCTCGCCCGTACGCCCACCGGGCCGCGGAAGGTCTCGCAGCGCCGCATCTTCACCTCCATCCTCTGGCGCGACGTGCTGGTCACGGTCCGTCAGCCGTGGCTGTTCCTGGCGGAGGCGCTGCTCCAGCCCCTGTTCATCCTGTTCGTCTTCGGCAAGGTCCTCGCCGACATGAACTACGTCGACGAGAGCTACGTGCCGCTGCTGCTGCCGGGCATCGTCGGCCTGACGGCCTTCATCAGCGCGCTGCAGGCCACCGCGCTGCCGCTGGTCATGGACTTCTCCTACTCCAAGGAGATCGAGGACCGGCTGATGGCCCCGGTCGGGGTCCGCCTGGTCGCCCTGGAGAAGATCCTGTTCGGCGGCATCCGCGGATTCGTCGCCGCCGCGCTCATGGTGCCGGTGGGGATCCTGATCCTCGGGGTGCCGTGGTGGCCGGCCTCGGCCCTGCCGGCGATCGTCGGCGTGCTCGTCCTCGGCTCGCTGCTGGGCGGGGCGCTCGGCCTGGTGCTCGGCACCATGGTTCCGGCCCGCCGGGTGGGTGTCGTCTTCGGCCTGGCGCTGACGCCGCTGATGTTCACCGCGGCCGCCCAGTACTCGCTGCTCAGCCTGCACGGTCTGCGCTGGTTCCAGGTGGCGGTCGGCATCAACCCGATCACCTACATCAACGAGGGCCTGCGGGACGTGCTGCTGGGGAAGGTCGAGTCGGTCCCGTACGGCATCGACATGGCGGTGCTGGCCGTCGCCACCGTGGTGGCCGCCGTCGTCGGCATCCGGGGCTTCACCCGCCGGGCCCTGGACTGACGGTCCCGCAGACGGAAGAACGGACGGAAGAAGGGCGGTGGGGCATCCGGATCCGGATGCCCCACCGCCCTTCTTCCGTGTCCCTGTCAGCCCCCTCCCGGGGGCAGGTGGGTCATGTCCCGCGGGTCACGCCCTGCGGCCCGAGCGCCGGTAGGCGTAGGCCGCGTAGGCGCCGAAGACCAGCAGCCAGGCGGCCAGGCCCACGATCGTGACCGCGCCGGGCGCGTTGCCGTCGACGGTGTCCCAGCCCAGCCGGCCGAGCAGGTGGCCGGGGGTCCACTCGGCCACCGAGGCCAGCCAGCCGGGGAACTCCGACAGCGGGAACCACAGACCGCCGATCAGAGCCAGGGTCAGGTTGCAGATGATGTTGGTGACGTTGGTCGTCTGCGCCGACAGCTGGTAGCCGTTGGCGATGCCCAGCATGGTGAACGGCAGCGAGCCCACCCACAGCAGCAGCGTCAGGGCGAGCCACTGCCAGGCGTCCAGCCGGACCCCGTTGCCGATCATGGCGGTGAGGAACACGACGACGACGGCGGGCAGGACCATCAGGGAACCCGTCACCGCACGGCCGAGCACGACCTGGGCGGGCGAGAGCGGGGTGATGCGCAGCTGGCGCAGCCAGCCCACCGCCTTGTCCTCGGCGACGGCGGTGCCGGTCGTCAGGCCGGCGCTGAGGGCGCCGTATGCGGCCAGCCCCACCATCGCGCTGACGGCCCAGTCGGAGGAGCCGGCCGAGGCCTTGTCGCCGACGTTGGTGAACATGATGTACATCAGCACCGGGGTGCCGATGCCGAAGATGACGAAGCCGACGTCACGGAGCGTGCGGCGCAGCTCGAAGTTGACGTAACGCGACACCAGCACGACGTTGCCGGCCATCACATACCTGCCTTCTGGGAGGTCACGGGGGCGTCCGCGGAGGAGGACGCGGCGGAAGAGGAGGCGGTGGAGGAGGAGGCGGTGGCGGCGTGCGAGGTGAGGCTGAGGAACGCGTCCTCCAGACCGGCCGCGGCGATCTCCAGGCCGCGGGGCGCCACCAGCCGCGGCAGCGCGCCCACGGTCGCGTCCGAGTCCGAGGTGCGCAGGCGCACCCGTCCGCCGGCCACCTCGACGGAGACGACTCCGGGAAGTTCCTCCAGACCCGAGGGCAGCGGACCCGACGGGAGGTCGAAGGAGACGACACCGACCCCTACCGTCCGCTTGATCTCCGCGCTGCTGCCGTCGGCGATCAGACGGCCCCGGTCGATGACGACGATCCGGTCGGAGTTCTGGTCGGCCTCCTCCAGGTGGTGCGTGGAGAACAGCACGGTCTTGCCGCGGTCGGTGAAGGTGCGCATGGACGCCCAGAAGGCCCGCCGGGCCTGGACGTCGAGCGCGGCCGTCGGCTCGTCGAGGACCAGGAGGTCCGGGTCCCCGGCCATCGCGACGGCGAAGCTGACCCGCTGGGCCTGACCGCCGGAGAGCTTGTCCGCACGACGCCCGGCCAGCTCCGTCAGACCCGCCAGCTCCAGCACCTCGTCCACCGGCAGCGGCGCCGGGTAGGTGCCGGCCACGAACGACACCAGCTCGCGCACCGTCGCCCGGGAGACCGGCTTGAAGTCCTGGAGCATCGCCCCGACCCGCCCGTCGCGGACCGCCTGGACCGGGGGGACGCCGCACAGCCGCACCGAGCCGGCGGTCGGATCGTCCAGGCCGAGCAGCAGCCCGATGGACGTCGACTTGCCCGCGCCGTTGCGGCCCAGCAGGGCGACCCGTTCACCCCGTCCGATCGTGAGGTCCAGGCCGTCCACGGCGCGTACCGCGCCGAACTCCTTGACCGCGCCGGTAAATACGACCACCGGTGTCGTCGTGTGGATTGTCGTCATGCGCTCACTGTACGAGGAGTGTTCCGCGCGGGGTAGCAAGCTTTTCCGTTTCTCCAGGTGTGTGAATAACACTGCACGGAGGCCCTTCACGCACGCTGTGCTTTCTCCGGTGGCCGGAAAGGAAACAGGGGTCTTCCCCGATAGCCACCCCTATTCACCCCTGACTCGGAGATCTTGCCGCCGCCTTCCGGAGGGATCCCCTCCCTTGCCGTAGCGTGGTTCGTTATTCAGGCGACGGGAAAGGAATCGATTCGGGTATGACTGCACACGGACATGGACGAGCGGTGGTGCTGGGCGGCGGTTTCACCGCGATGCTCACTTCGGCGATGCTGGCCCGGCACATCGACGAGGTGGTCGTCGTGGAACGCGACGAATACCCGGCCGGGGCACTACCACGCAAGGGAGTTCCCCAGGCACGTCACTGTCACATCCTGTGGTCCGGCGGCGCACGCATCGCCGAGACCTATCTGCCCGGCATGACGAGGAAACTGCTGGACGCCGGAGCCCATCGCATCGGGATTCCCGACGGCCTGGTCTCCCTTACTCCCTTCGGGTGGCAGCACCGTTTCCCGTCGACCGAGTTCACCCTCGCCTCGAGCCGCGCGCTGCTGGACCAGGTGATGCGGGAGGAGACGCTGCGTCAGGACCGGATCACCGTGCTGGAGCGCACGGAGGTCCTCGGACTGGCCGGTGGAGCCGACCGGGTCACCGGAGTACAGATTCGCGATCGCGACTCGGGTGACGAGCGCCTGCTCGAGGCCGATCTGGTGGTCGACGCCACCGGCCGGGGCTCGGGCATGCGCCGCTGGCTGGAGCGGATCGGCGTGCCGGCGCCCGAGGAGGAGTCCGTGGACACCGGCATGGTCTACGCGACCCGGGTGTTCCAGGCCCCGGAGGGAACGGAATCCGGGTTCCCCCTGGTCAGCGTGCTCGCCGACGCCAGACGGCCGGTTCCCGGGCGCGGCGCGGTCCTGATGCCGATCGAGGACGGGCGGTGGATCGTCACCCTCTCCGGCACCCGCGGCGGCGAGCCCCCGGCGGACGCAGCGGAGTTCCTCGCCTTCGCGCGCGACGGCGTCCGGCACCCGCTGATCGGTGACCTGATCGAGGGACTGGAACCGCTGACCGCCGTGCAGCGCTCCCACTCCACCGTCAGCCGGCGCCTGCACTACGACCGGCTCGGCGTCTGGCCGGAGGGCCTGGTGGTGATCGGCGACGCCACCACCGCCTTCAACCCCGTCTACGGACACGGGATGAGCGCCGCGGCCCGCAGCGTCAAGGGCCTGGAGGAGCAGCTGCGCGATCGGGGCCTCACCGCCGGACTCGGCCGTGCCGCCCAGCGCGCGGTCGCCCGGGCCGCCGACGAGGCGTGGACGATGGCGACCTCCAACGACGTCGGTTACCCCGGCTGCCGGGTCTCCGGCACCGATCCGGCCCTCACCGGGTCGGCGGCCGACCGGCGCGACGCCGACATGATGGGCGCGCTGGCCACCCGCAACCGTGACGTCGCCCGGGCGGCGCTCGCGCTGATGACCCTGTCGGCGACCGTCATGGAGATCCAGAGCCCGCGGCTGTTCGCGGCGCTGCGCCGCGGCCCCGAGGTCCCGGTGCTCACCGC
>NZ_JACADT010000940.1:0-2222 GCF_013421635.1 Streptomyces sp. UH6
CCACCCCGGTGAGCAGCGGCAGCCACCCCCACCGCGGCACCGGCACGTCGTTCGGCGCCAGCAGGACGGAGAAGAAGAGCCCCGACCGGGGGGGCGCCGACCACGTGCGGTCCAGCCGCCCCCGCGCCGCGGACTGCTCCTCGGCGACCAGCACCGTGCCCTCCTCGGCGCGGCCCGCCCGCGCCGCCTCCACCAGGTCGGAGTTGGTCGAACCGGTGGCCGGGACGACGTCGAGGGCGGTCCACAGCGACTCCTCCCGCACCAGCGCCCGCCGCAGCGCGGCGGCGTTCAGCGGGGGGCGGTCCAGGTCCGACCAGCGGCCGGGCCCGGAGCCGGGGGAGGAGGGGGGTTCGGAGCGATCACGCGGCGTCATGCAACCCAGCGTAGGTGTGGGATACGCCGCACTGCCGGACAGGCGGTCCGCCATTACGCTACGGCTGAGTAACCATCCTCCCGCAGTCCAAGCCGCCCCACGCCGACTACGACGTACACACCACCACCAGCAGGGAGCCGCACCCCCGATGGCCGAGCCGGAAGAGCTGCAGCAAGGCGACATTCACACCACCGCGGGCAAGCTGGCGGATCTCCAGAACCGCATCCACCAGGCGACGCACGCCGGTTCGGGCCCCGCGGTGGAGAAGCAGCACGCCAAGGGCAAGCTGACCGCCCGTGAGCGGATCGAACTCCTCCTGGACGAGGGCTCGTTCGTGGAGCTGGACGAGTTCGCCCGGCACCGTTCCACCAACTTCGGCCTGGAGCGCAACCGTCCCTACGGCGACGGCGTCGTGACCGGCTACGGCACGGTCGACGGCCGTCCGGTGGCGGTGTTCTCGCAGGACTTCACCGTCTTCGGCGGCGCCCTGGGCGAGGTCTACGGGCAGAAGATCGCCAAGGTGATGGACTTCGCGCTGAAGACCGGCTGCCCGGTCATCGGCATCAACGACTCCGGCGGCGCCCGCATCCAGGAGGGCGTGGCCTCGCTGGGCGCCTACGGCGAGATCTTCCGCCGCAACACCCACGCGTCCGGGGTGATCCCGCAGATCAGCCTGGTCGTCGGCCCCTGCGCGGGCGGCGCGGTGTACTCGCCCGCGATCACCGACTTCACCGTGATGGTCGACCAGACCTCGCACATGTTCATCACCGGCCCGGACGTCATCAAGACGGTCACCGGCGAGGACGTCGGGTTCGAGGAGCTGGGCGGCGCGCACACCCACAACTCCCTCTCGGGTGTGGCCCATCACATGGCCGGCGACGAGAAGGACGCGGTCGAGTACGTCAAGCAGCTGCTGTCGTACCTGCCCTCCAACAACCTGAGTGATCCGCCCGCCTTCCCGGAGGAGGCGGACCTCACGGTCACCGAGGAGGACCTGGAGCTGGACCGGCTGGTCCCGGACAGCGCCAACCAGCCCTACGACATGCACACCGTGCTCGAACACGTCCTGGACGACGGGGAGTTCTTCGAGACGCAGCCGCTGTTCGCCCCCAACATCATCACCGGCTTCGGCCGGGTCGAGGGCCGGCCGGTGGGCGTGGTCGCGAACCAGCCGATGCAGTTCGCGGGCTGCCTGGACATCAAGGCGAGCGAGAAGGCGGCGCGGTTCGTCCGGACGTGTGACGCCTTCAACGTGCCGGTGCTGACCTTCGTCGACGTCCCCGGCTTCCTGCCGGGCGTCGGGCAGGAGCACGACGGCATCATCCGCCGCGGCGCCAAGCTGATCTACGCCTACGCGGAGGCGACCGTCCCGCTGATCACCGTGATCACCCGGAAGGCGTTCGGCGGCGCGTACGACGTGATGGGTTCCAAGCACCTGGGCGCCGACCTCAACCTGGCGTGGCCGACGGCGCAGATCGCGGTGATGGGCGCGCAGGGCGCGGTGAACATCCTGCACCGCAGGACCCTCGCCGAGGCGGAGGCCAACGGTGAGGATCTGGAGGCGGTGCGGGCGCGGCTGATCCAGGAGTACGAGGACACGCTGCTCAACCCGTACATCGCCGCGGAGAACGGCTACGTGGACGCGGTGGTCGCGCCGTCCCAGACCCGGTCGCAGATCGTCCGGGGACTGCGTCATCTGCGCACCAAGCGGGAATCACTTCCGCCGAAGAAGCACGGCAACATCCCGCTCTAGGAAGGATCGTGGCAATGACGATCAAGGTCGTGCGCGGCAATCCCACCCCCGAGGAGCTGGCCGCCGCACTGGCGGTGGTCCGAGCCCGCGCCGCGG
>NZ_JACADT010000941.1:0-2220 GCF_013421635.1 Streptomyces sp. UH6
CCCGGTTGCCCGTCTCGATCGCCTCGACCAGCTCGTACGCCTCCTCCAGCGCGTACTTGGCGAGGCCCTCGTGGGTCTGGCGGGAGGTCCACGGGCAGTCGGCGCGGACCCGGTCCATCACCTGGACCAGGTCCAGCAGCCGGGCGCCCGGCAGGTCGTAGGAGGCGGGCAGCAGCTCCAGGTCCGGCATCCGGACGCGGCCGGAGCCGGCCAGCCGGGCCAGGCCGTCGGTCAGCGCGGGCTCGCCCTCGCCGCCGGCGACCACCACCACGGTGCGCCCGCCGTCCGCCGCGTCGACCAGTTCCCCGGCGGGGAGGGACACCTCCTCCACCGTCACCCCCGCCTCGCGCAGGTACGGCAGCTGCGGGTGCGCGCCGTCCGCGCAGAGCACCCGGTCCGCCTCGCGCAGCACGCGCCAGGCGGGCCAGGACAGCAGTCCGGGGGCGACCCGGTGACTGGTGGTGAGCAGGACGACGCGGCCGGGGGTGTCCTCGGAGCTGTTGACGTTCACCCTTCGAACGTAACGCAGCGCCGCGGCACACCCGGCCGGGGGCGGCCGGTCAGGCCTCGACGTCCTTCACCCACGGCGTCCGCAGGTCCGCCCGGGCGCTCTTCTCCGCGTCCCAGGTGCCGTAGCGCGGGTTGATCTCGATGCCGAGGTCCTTGGACGAGGCGGCCAGCGCCCCGGTGAACGCGGGGCTGTCGGTCTCGGTGCCCAGCCGCTGGGCCAGCTCGCTCGCCGCGACCTGGAGGCGGAGGTTCTCCTCCAGCCTCCCGGGGGCGACGCCGTACTGCTGGAGCCAGGTGTTCTCCAGGCCCTGGCGGCCGCCGAGCTGCCGTTCCAGGTTGATCCGCAGGTCCTGGACCTCCCTGGGCGTGACGGTGACGCCCGCCTCGTCGGCGGCGTGGTGCAGCACCCGGTCGAGGACCATGGCCTGCACGGTGAACCGGGCCAGCGACCCGGTCTGGGCGACGACCTGCCGGTACTGCTCGTCCTCGGTGACGACGGCGCGCTGCGCGTCGCGCACCTCACGCACCCGCTCCTCGACCTGAGCCTGGGTGATCCGCTCCCCGCCCACCACGGCCGCGGCGCCGGGATGCGCGTCGGATCCGCAGGCGGTGAGCAGTGGCGCCGCGAGAGCGGCGGAAAGGAGGAGCGCGGTACGGCGACGACGGCGTTGCAAGGAAACCTCCCGTTGGAGTTTGTGCTTCGGTGCACAAAGTCTTGCGGTGATCGATGGTAGGCAGCGCCGGGGCTGTGAACCAGCCCTCGGCGCCAACGTCGTGCCAACGATCGGGACGTCCTGCCGAAACGTCACCCGTCCCCCGGCGCGCGCGACCTGCCCGACGGCGGGAGCGCCGGCCATGGCCGGACCACGTGATCCGCCGGATCCGGTCCGCCCGCCACCGGCTCTCCGGCATACTCCGTTCGATGCGACATGAGCGAACGCGGTGGCTGCCGGCTGTCCTGGCGTCGGCGTTGCTGCTGCCCGTCCCGGCGTGCTCGTCCGGTGCCGCCGGGTGCGAGGAGGCGTTCACCGCGGTGACGACGTCGACGCCCGGCGTCGCTTCCGCGGAGTTCGACTGCAGCGACCGGTTCGGTGGTGGCTGGCAGCGTGGTGACGTGGTGGTCGAGGCGACCACCGAGGCCGAGGCCGTCACGGTGATGGAGGCGGTCCTGCGGGCCTACGCCGCGTCGCCCGACATCGAGGACCGCTGGTCCACCCCGCAGGAGTACAGGAACGAGGACGGGTCGGTCGTCGTCGGCCCGGGGGACCTCGGGTTCAACGGCCCGCCGAACGTCCGCCAGGTGCGCGAGCACTTCCGCGTCACGCCCGGCTGACACCGCCGCGCCCGGCGGACACCGTCACCGCCGGTACCGGTGCAACCGGGGGAACCGGGGGAACTCCCGGTCAGTCGCCCATCTGGCCGAGCCACTGGAGGGTGCGGCGGAGGTCGCCGACCAGGGGGTGGGCCGGGCCGTGGAGGCGTTCCACGTCGAGGGCCAGGCGGGCGAGGGTGTCGTGGGCCGCCTGACGGTCGCCGAGGGCGAGCAGGAGGTGGCCGATGCGGCGGCGCAGGTCGTGGGCGCGGGACCGGTCACCGCCCGCGTACGGGTTCTCGTAGGCGGGCAGCAGCGCCCGGTACTCGGCGAGCGCGGCGGTGGCCTCGCCGAGCTGTTCCAGGCAGAGCGCCGCGTCGAAGCGGAAGCCGAGCGCC
>NZ_JACADT010000942.1:0-2218 GCF_013421635.1 Streptomyces sp. UH6
CGCGGCGGGAACGGGCGGAGATCGTCGGGCTGGTGGGCGACGCGGTGCCGCTGCGCGCCCGGACCGGCGAGGCGCGCACCTTCGCCGACCTGGCGCGACAGCTGGGCACGACGCTCTTCGCGGCGCTGGACCACCAGGACCTGCCGCTGACGGAGATCGTGGAGCTGGCCGCTCCGGGGACCGGGGAGGAGCTGTACCCCACGGTGCTCTTCACCGTGGTGACCACACCGCCGCCCTCGCTCGACCTGACGTCGGTGTCCGCCTCGGTACGCGACCTGCCCACGGAGGCGGTGGCGCGCACCGAGCTCTACGTCGTCCTGGTCCCGGCCGACGACGGCATCACGGTCACGTTCGAGTACTCCACGGACCTGTTCACCCGCACCACGATCGAGCGGTGGGCGCGGACCTTCACCGAGTTCCTGCACATCGCGGCCCGGACGCCCGAACGCCCGCTGGACACCGTCGGAGGAGCCCGGAACCAAGCCTGAGCAGGCCGGACGGCCGGATCACGCGGCGGGGACGGTCACCACCGGGCAGTGGGCCCGGTGCAGCAGCCCGCGCACCACGGAGCCCACACGCATGCCGGTGTAGCCTCCGCGTCCCCGCCGCCCGACGACCACCGCCAGGGCGTGCTCGGCGGCCTCGGCCAGCACCTCGACCGGTGAGCCCTCGGTGACCTCATGGGTCACGGGCACGTCCGGGTACCGCTCCGCGAGGACGAGGGTGGCCTCGGTGAGCCGCTGACGCGCGGCCCGGAAGAGCGTCGCGTGGTCGGGGTGCCGGGTGAAGACCGGCGGCTGCCAGACGGCCACGGTCCGCAGCCCGCAGCCGCGGACGTGCGCCTCCTCGAAGGCGAAGGCCAGCGCGGCCTGCGAGGCCTCGCTCCCGTCCACCCCGACGACCAGCTGGGGCGAGGCCTGCGTGGTGTGCTCGGTGTCGCCCACCACGGCGACCGGGCACCGCGCCTGCGCGGTGACGGGGACGACGAGCGAACCCGCGCTCAGGAATTCCTCGGTCCGGCTCAGGTGGCGGGAGCCGAGCACGACCATCTCCGCCTCCGTCGACAGCTGGGCCATGACCTGCGCCGGGTTCCCCTCCAGGAGCGCGGTGGCGACCGGGACGCCGGGAGCACGGTCGTGGGCCCAGGCCGCCGCTGCCTCCAGGGCGTTCCGGCCCGCGACCGCCCGCGCCTGGAAGCGGGGGGTGTCGTCGACGTGCTGGGTGTCCCGCGGCGGGGGCACGGCGAGCGCCAGGCGCAGGGCCGACCCGCGCCGTTCGGCCGCGTCGGCGGCCCACGACACGGCGAGGCGCCAGTTCCTGGCCGGGTCGACCCCGACGACGATCTCCGGACGTTCCGACGTGTCGGTCATGATCCTCTCCCGGTCGGGTGCCCGGGGCGCTCCACCGGGGCACCGGGCCCGGGCGGGCCACGGGCACGACAGGCGACGCACCGGCGCCGTCGGCCACGACTCCTCAAGGGTTTCACGATCGGGCGCCGCCGCAACCGGGCCGCGAACCGGGCCTCCGCCTCCTGTGAGGCACGCGCCCGGAAGGGGAACCCGGGGGCCACGGCGTTCTCGGTGAGCGGGGCGCGCCGGTGGGCTCCGGAGTGCCGCGCCGCCGTCCGACGCCGGAGCCCAAGGAGAGCACCATGCCGATGCCGCACATCTCCCCGCCGACGGTCCGCGGCCTCGTCCGCGACGCCGCCACCGCCCCCTCCCTGCACAACGCCCAGCCCTGGCGTTTCGTCTACCACCGCACCGCCGGCGTGCTGGACCTCAGGTCCGACGCCACGCGCGACATGACCCACGCCGACCCGGACAACCGGGCCCAGTACCTCGGCTGCGGTGCCGCGCTGCTCAACCTGCGGGTCGCGGCCGCCCACAACGGCCTGGTCCTGCACACCTCGCTGCTGCCCGACGAGGACGACCCCCGGCTGGTCGCCCGCATCCGCCCGGGCACGGCCGGGACCGCCGCGGCCACCGGAGCCCTGGCGAGCCTGTACCCGGCCCTGTCCCGCCGCCACACCAGCCGGCTGCCCTTCGAGGACCACCCCCTGCCCGACGAACTGAAGCAGCTCCTGGCCCGCGAGGCCGAGGCCGAGGGGGCCCGCCTGCAGTTCCCCGGCGGCTGGCACGTCCGCTTCCTCCTCGACCTCATCGCCGAGGCCGAGACCTACGCCGAGCACGCCGGCGACCCCGACGAGGCCCGCTGGCTG
>NZ_JACADT010000943.1:0-2213 GCF_013421635.1 Streptomyces sp. UH6
ACGCAGGCGTCCCTGGTCGCGTCGGCGGGCGGCCTCGGCGAGGGCCGCCAGCGAGGACACGTCCAGGTGCCGCAGGGCCGTCAGGTCCAGCTCCACGTCCCCGCCGGGGGAGCCGGACACCACCGCAGCCGCGGCCCGCATCGCGTGCCGCGTGTCGTACCCGGCGGAGCCCGCCAGCCGCAGACCCGTGCGCCCCGGCAGGGGCGCGAGGCGCAACGGCGGGGCGGCGACCGGGGCGCCGAGGTGGGTCAGATGCGCGCCGACCAGGACGGCGAGCCGGTCCGCCGGGATCCGGCGGCTGTCGTAGAAGCACCACGCCGTGAGCGGGAGCGGCTCGAAGACCTCGTGGTGGAGGCGGAGCTCGTACTCCAGGAGCCGGTCGGCCCCGGGCACGTCCCGCGCCCCCCAGGTCACCTCGCCGATGGCCCGCAGCCCGCGGTGTCCCTCCGCGAGCGCGGTGTCCATGGCCCGGTGCCACAGGCCCATCATCATGTCGGGGTCGAAGACGGGGCCGGACAGGTAGGTCCGGGCCGCCGTGGTGACCACCAGCCGCCCCTCGGCGGCCGCCCGGGCGGGGTCGAGGCCGGCGGAGGCGAGGGCGCCCATCACGCGGTCCGGATCGGTGGTGTCGGCGAAGTACTGGACCTGCTCGCCGCGCTCCAGACCGGCGCGGACGAAGGGCACCAGATGGCCGGCCCACTCCCGGTCGTCGGAGTAGACGACACTGGCGTGACCGCAGGGTCCGGGCGACAGCGGCGCGGGAACGGCGGACATGGAGGTCATGGCCATTCTCGTCCGTCCTTCTCCGGATCCCGGTTCGTCTCGTAGCGCCGCCATGGCGCCTGCCCCCCGGCAGGATAACGAAGTGCAGACAGCCCCGATGCCCCGTTCCCGAGGTGTCAAACGGGGCCGGACGGCTCAATTTCGCAGTGCGTCCACAGCTCGGTCGAGATCGTCGTGAAACGTGAAGATCTGGTCCAGTCCCACGGTGTGGAACATCTGCCGCAGGTCGGACCCGAGGCCGGCCAGGGCGAGCGGACATCGTGCCTGCTCGGCGCGGTGGTGGGCGGTCACCAGCACGGTGATGCCGGTGGAGTCGCAGTAGGAGAGCGCGGAGAGGTCGATGACCAGGCCGTCCGTCCGGGCGAGGTGCAGCTCGTCCAGCGCGCCCATCAGGGCGCCGGCGGTGTGGTGGTCGAGCTCACCGGTCACCAGCAGCACGGTCGCGCCCGAGGGGTGCGTGTGCCGGTCGACGGTCAGGACGGGGTCGGTCTTGGTCACCGGGTCTCCTGGTAGGTGGTGCGGATGGGGCGGACGGCAGGAGTGGGCGGCCCGGCGGTCCTTCCGGTCCTCGGCGGCTGCCGTCCGGGCGCCCGCGGAGATGATCGGCCCAGAAGAACCCATGGGTTCGGCTTATCCTACGAAGCCGGTGGAATGTGTGTGGGGTTCCCGTGAAGTCCCGGCGGCCGGCAGGCCGTCCGTGCCACGCGGGCGCTCGGTACGGACGAAAGGGTCTCCATGGCACGTTCCCTCCCCGCCGGCGGTCCGGAGCCGGCCGGATCCGACGTGTTCTCAGCCGATCCCGAGGTGGGGCGCGACCTTTCCGCGGTCGACTGGACGGCGACCCCGCTGGGGCCGCCGTCGGGCTGGCCGCAGAGCCTGCGCACGGCGGTGAGCATCCTGCTCTCCTCCCGGTTCTCGATGTGGATGGCCTGGGGCCCCGATCTGACGTTCTTCTGCAACGACGCCTACCGGCGCGACACCCTGGCCCGGAAGTATCCCTGGGCCCTCGGCCGGCCCGCCCGTGAGGTGTGGGCGGAGATCTGGCACGAGATCGGCCCCCGCATCGACACGGTCCTGTCGACCGGCCGGGCCACCTGGGACCAGGGCCTCCAGTTGTTCCTGCAACGCTCCGGTTACCCGGAGGAGACCTACCACACCTTCTCCTACAGCCCGCTGCGCGACGACGACGGCGCCGTCGTCGGCATGCTCTGCGTGGTCACCGAGGAGACCGAGCGGGTGATCGGCGAGCGGCGGATGGCCACGCTGCGGGACCTCGGCTCGGACCCCAGCGTGGTGCGCACCGAGCAGCAGATGCTGGACTTCGCCGCCCGCCAGCTCGGCCGCAACCCGCAGGACCTCCCGTTCACCCTCACCTACCTGTTCGGCGACGGCGACGGCGATGTCGTCGACGGCGGTGGCGGTGGCGGTGG
>NZ_JACADT010000944.1:0-2208 GCF_013421635.1 Streptomyces sp. UH6
CCGGCCCGGCCCCCTCGACCCGCTCGACCCGTTCACCGCCACCTCCCCGGCCGCCCCGCGGGAGTTCTGCACGATGCTGGACGGCGGCCCGGCCACGGCACGGATCACCGGATGGTGGGACGGCCGCCGGGTGCACGTCTCGTACGACCGGCGCGACGGCTGCCGCACCGCGCGGTGGGACGCGATGGTGCCGGTCCTGCCGGTAATCCGGGCCGTGCGGTAGCCCTGCCGGTAGCCGCCGGGGTGCTGGACACGGAGGGGGTTGCTCCACATTTCCCTCGCACTCCGCGTCAACCTCTCGTGCGACCTCCCTCTCATCCGGGGCCGCCGGGGCGCACGGTGCCCGTAGACTCTGCCCGTGACACGTGCCGGGCCGGTTGGCAAGATGGCCCACACGGTCAGCACGGTGCGGTAACAGGGAGGAATGCGTCTCGTGAGCAGCAGGCCATCCCGAGGCGCTGCTCGCCTCGCAGCCATACTGGACGCGCTTCCCGACGCGTTGGTCCTGGTCAACGCCAACGGCACCGTCGTCAACGCCAACACCATCGCCCTGGACGCCTTCGAGACCCCGGGGACCGCGCTGGTCGGCCGTGGACTGCTCGATCTGCTCCCGGAGTTCGACTCCCGGCTGATCCCCGGCTCGATGCGGCGGCCCGGCGACTCGCTGCAGTCCGGCGCCCGGACCAGGCCCACCCGGATGATCGCCCGCCGCACCGACGGCAGCGAGTTCCCGGTCGAGGTGTCCAGCGCCAACCTGGAGAACGGCGGCCAGGCCCACGACGGCCACTCGCCGGCCTACACCGGTGACGAGCTGCTGATGCTGGTCGTCCGCGACCTCACCGGGACCGTCGACACCGAGGCCGAACTCGCCCGCTCGCAGCGGCAGACCGAGATGATCCTGCGGGCCGCCGCCGAGGGCGTGGTGGGCACCGACACCGACGGCCGCATCGTCCTGGTCAACCCGGCGGCCGCGCAGATCCTGGGCTACCGCGCGAGCGACCTCGGCGGCCGGGAGCTCCACGAGCTGATGCTCCACTCGCGCCCCGACGGCGCCCCGTTCCCCTACGACGAGTCCCCGCTCGCCGACACGCTGCGCTCCGGCCGCAAGCACCGGGTGCGCGGGCAGGTCGTGTGGTCGAAGAACGGCGACAAGGTGCCGGTCGACCTGACCACGGCGCCGGTGCGCGACGGCGACCAACTGGTCGGCGCGGTGCTGACGTTCACCGACCGCCGGCCCTTCGACAAGCTGGTCAAGGAGCGCGAGAACGCCGAGAAGCGGCACGAGGAGGAGCTGGAGAAGCTCTCCGAGGACCACGCCTCCGAGCTGACCGCCCTCCGCCAGGAGCACGTCGGCGCGCTGGAGAAGCTGACCGAGGCGCACGCCGAGGAGCTCCGCAAGCTCACCGAGGCGCACGCCGAGGAGGTCCGCGGGCTCACCGAGCAGTCCGCGGAGGCCGCCGCCGCCGCGCAGGAGCGGTACGCGGCGGCCGAGGAGCGGCACGCCGAGCTCGCCGAGCAGGACAAGGCGCGTCACGACGAACTGGCGCGCCGCCACGACCAGTTGCTGATGCTGCTCGGACGGTCGCTGCGCGGCCCGCTGGACGAGCTGCGGCGGGAGCTCTCGGTCCTCGCGGCGGACGACGCCGGGCAGCTGTGGCCGGAGGCCAACCAGGTGCTGCACCACCTGTCGGCCGGCTACTCCCGGATCACCCAGATGATCGACAACGTGCTGGGCTACCAGTCCCTGGCGGCCGGGCAGACGGAGCTGAACCGGGCCAGGGTCATGCTGGACGCGGTGGTCGCGGCCGGCGTCGACGGCGCGGTGGAGCTGATCGGCCCCGGCCGGGTGCAGTTCGCCGTGCACGCCCCGCCCATCGAGGCGGAGGTCGACCCGCAGCGCCTGGCCACCGCGCTGGCGCACCTGGTGGCGGACGTCGCCGGGGTGGACGCGACCGGCAACGCGCCCGTCTCCACGGGCGGTTACATGGACAACACGGTGGTCGTGGCGGCCGCCCAGCGCGGCGAGGTGGTGCGCATCGAGGTGCGCGGCCCCTACTCCGGCGGGGACCCGGTCCACGGGCCGATCGTGCAGGGCATCGTCCGTGCCCACGGCGGCGTGCTGCAGACGCACGAGGTGCCGGGGATGAGCGGCAGCGCGTTCGTGCTGGAGGTGCCGCTGGGGGCGGGCGCGGGGGTCGTCGAGGTCCC
>NZ_JACADT010000945.1:0-2204 GCF_013421635.1 Streptomyces sp. UH6
GTGTAGGAGGTGGCCGTGTTGGTGAGGAAGTTCCAGCGGCACTCCTCGCAGAACGGCGCGAGCCCCTCGCGGGGCGTGCGGCACTGAGGGCAGAGTTCCTGCGGACGGCCCCCCTGGCCGCCGCCCCCCGCGGGCGGCGGCGGGAAGCCGTACCCGCCCGGAGGCGGGGGCGGAGGCGGAGGCACGGCACCGGCCATGCGGTGACCGCAGACCTCGCACCAGTCGTCGGAACCCGACTGGTGTCCGTTCGGGCAGGTCGGCATGTCGGCGCTTCCCCCTCTCCCTTTCCGGCCGCTCGGCGGGCCGGCTCGCTCACTGCTCGTGCGGTCGCCTCTTCACACGGACCGTTTTGGTGGACCGGGTCTCGAGAGTCATCTCGTCGGCTTCCGCGACCTTCGTCTTCAGTCGCACAGTACCTGTCGCTTCGTCGACCACGTCCACCACCTTCGAAAGCAGTTTCGCCGTATCGGCGTTTCCCGACAGCCCGGCGAGCTGCACCGCCCGGCCGAGTTTGGCGGTCGCTCCGTCCACGTCACCCGCCTTGCGGGCCTCCAGACCTCGCTTGATGGCCTCGGCGAGTTCCGCCTGCCCGGTGTAGTGCGCGACCTGCGGATCGATCGAGGTCGAGGCGGCCAGGTCGTCGGTCCACACGGCGCGGACCAGGCCCTGCGCACCCAGGTTCTCGGCGGAGCCGTCGGGCCGCGGCACCACCAGCGAGACGCGGGCGGCGAGCATCTCCCGGCCGATCCCGGCGGGCGGCACCTCCACACAGACGTGGTAGTCCCGGGACTCGTCGCCCCATGACCCGGTCGGGTAGTCCCCGGCCCGCGGCCCGGCCTCGCGGCGGCGGCCGGTCAGGTCCTCGACGGCGGGCGCGACCTGCTTGACGAAGCGGAGCCGCGCCCCGGCCGGTGTCCACAGCCGCAGCGCCACGTCGGCGACGCCCTTGCCCATCGCCGTCTCCATCATCGAGGTGAAGTCGGCGGCCAGGTTCTGCGGATCGGCCACGATGTCCGCGGTGCCCAGCAGCGCGGAGGCGATCGCGGTGACCTCCCCCACCTCCCAGTCGGTGCCCACGCCCCTCGCGTCGCAGGTGAACCGCCCGGCGCAGTGCTCCAGGGCCGACGCCAGCCGCTCGGGGGACTCGTGCTCGTTGCGGCCGTCGGTGAGCAGGATGCCGTGCCGGATCGTCACGTCCGCCGACGACAGCAGGCGCTCCGCCAGGCGCAGCCAGGTGCCGATCGCCGTGCCGCCCCCCGCGGTCAGCCGGCGCAGCGCCTGTTTGGCCAGGGCCCGGGTCTCCGGGCCGGCGACGGCGAGCCGGCCGTCGCCCGGATAGACCTCCTGGGCGACATGGGTCCCGCCGACCACCGCGAACCGCACCCCGTCGCGGACCGTGTCGATCGCCGCGGCCGTCGCCTCCCGGGCGCCGCGCATCTTGGCCGGCGGATAGTCCATGGAACCCGAGCAGTCCACCATGATCACCACGGCGGCGTCCGGGCCGCCGCCCGAGCCGGACGGGTGGTACCCGGTGCCCCCCGCCCGCAGGGCGCCGCCGCCGGTGGCCGTGACGGTCACCACGGCGTTCACCTCGCCGGCACCCTCCGGAAGGTACTCGTTCTGGTAGACGTCCACGGAGAAACGCGGCACGTCCGGTTTCGAGAGAATCGCCATGCGTTCGTCCCCCCTGGCGCCCGCGGCTCCCTCGGCCGGGCGCGCCTCAGCCGGATCCTGCCCCCGTGCCCGGGCCGGGGAACGGCACCAACGCCACTGTTACGTTGTCGTGGCCCCCTCCGTCCAGGGCGTGACCGACCAGGACGCGGGCGCTGTGCAGCGGGCGGGTGGCCGCGTCGGCCGGGAGGATCTCCGCCATCTGCTCCGCGGTCTCGGCGTAGTTCCACAGGCCGTCCGTGCAGACCACCACCACACCGGGCCGGTCCGGCTTGAACGAGGCGGTGTGCGGCTCGAGTTCGTAGGCGTCGGCCCCCAGCCAGCCGGTGATCGCGTGGGCGCGCTCGTCGGCGTACGCCTGCGCCTCGCTCATCAGCCCGGCCGCGACCATCTGCGCCGCCCAGGAGTCGTCCTCGGTGAGCCGCGCCGGGGCGGACCGGTCGTCGGGCACCCAGTAGGCGCGGCTGTCGCCGACCCAGCCGACCACCAGCAGGCCGTCGGCGACCACCGCGGAGACCAGGGTGCAGGCCGGG
>NZ_JACADT010000946.1:0-2203 GCF_013421635.1 Streptomyces sp. UH6
CGCAGCGGCATCAGCGACTCCACCGGGGCCTTGCGGCGCCAGGCGCGGCCGAAGCGGGCCCGCAGCCGGGTCCGGTACACCAGCCGCTCCTGCTCCAGCTTGATGACCTCCTCGTAGGAGCGCAGCTCCCACAGCTTCATCCGCCGCCACAGCAGGAAGGTCGGCACCGGTGACAGCAGCCACCGGGTGACCCGGACGCCCTCCATGTGCTTGTCGGCCGTGATGTCGGCGATCCGCCCGATGGCGTGCCGGGCGGCCTCGACGGCGACCACGAACAGGACCGGGATGATGGCGTGCATCCCGACGCCCAGCGGGTCGGGCCAGGCCGCGGCGCCGTTGAAGGCGATCGTCGCGGCCGTCAGCAGCCAGGCCGTCTGCCGGAGCATCGGGAACGGGATCCGGATCCACGTCAGCAGCAGATCCAGCGCCAGCAGCACGCAGATGCCGGCGTCGATGCCGATCGGGAAGACGTAACTGAAGTTCCCGAAGCCCTTCTGGAAGGCGAGTTCCTTCACGGCCGCGTACGACCCGGCGAAGCCGATCGCGGCGATGACCACGGCGCCCGCGATCACCACCCCGATGAGTATGCGATGCGTCCGTGTGAGCTGTGGCGCGGCCACCCGACTCCCCTTCCAGACTGTCCTGTTGCGCGCACCAGGGTTGCACATGTGTACGGGTGCCGGACGGTCGGTCGACCGCACCGGCACCCGCGAGGTGCTGCGCGACTCGGGCGGTGCCGGACGTACGGGACGTCTCGCACGGCCGAGCGGCGGGGTTTTCCCCCGCTATGAGGCGTCGGAGCCGGAGGTCACGACTTGGCGGCGGACTCGGAGGCGGACGCCGACGGGGAGGCGGAGGAGCCGGAGGCGGCGTCGCCGTTCGCCGCGGCGACCTTCGCGACGGCCTCCTCGGCGGCGTCGGCCGCCCGCCCGCTCAGCGTCTTCACGCTCGGGGCGTCCTCGCCGGCCAGGCCCGCGCCGTTGTAGTCGATCGTCACCACGACGTTCTCGACCAGGGCGACCACGGTCTGCTGCTTGAAGAGGCCTTCCTTCTTCTTCAGGTCGTAGGTGACCAGGGTGGCCTCGTCACCGACCCCCTTGACCGGCTTGTCGGCGACCTTCTTGGCGTCCGCGGTCTTCTTCGCGTCGGCGACCAGGGCCTCGTACTGCTCCTTGGCCTGCTCCTCGCCGGCGCCCCGCACCTGGCTGGAGTCGAAGCGCAGCAGCGAGACGCTCAGCCAGCGGTACTGCGAGCCCTTCACGCCGTTGTCGTCGAGGCTGTTCCAGGTGCAGCTGCCGCGGGTGCCGGCGTCGTCGGTGCGGCCGGCCTTCTCGGTCTTCAGGCCCTTGGGCACCAGCTTGCCCAGTGTCTTCTTGCCCAGCGCGTCGCACGCCTCGGGCAGCTCCTTGTAGGCGGCCGGCGCCACCGAGGGCGAGGGTTCGGCGGAGGACTCGCTGCTGCCGGCGCTCTGCTTGGCGTCGGCCTTCGGCTCCGCGTCCGAGGAACACCCCGCGGCGACGAGCATCACGGGGACCACGGCCACACCCGTCAGGGCGCGGACGACTCGCTGGACGGGACGGTTGGCTCGGTGCGCTCGCTGCATGGTTCCTTCACTCACGGCTTCGCTTCGGCTCCTGCGGGACCCGGATACCCCCGACCCGGCGGATGACCGCGGGTGTGGTGTCGATCCCGGTCCGGCAGATCACGGTACGCGGTGAGCGGGACCCGTCGCCCGTGCCGAGGCGTTCGCCGGACAGATGTGCGGCGGCTGTGCCAGGGTGTCAGCCGACCAGTTCCTCGGCCAGCGCGGCGGCCAGTTCACGGGCCCTGTCCTGCATTTCCTCACCGTCCGTGGTCTCACCGGCCAAGGTCGGGCGGCTTGTGTAAGCGATCTTCACGATGACGTTGGACGTGCGGAACACCACAGTGACGGTGCGCTCGGAAGCGGTGGTTCCGGCGGCGCCGAGGCTGTCGTCGAGGAAGGCCTCGTCGCCGAGTTCCTCCAGGGAACGCGGACCGAGGTCCGCCGTGCCGCCGGTTGCCGCGGAGCCCTCGGGGGAGCCGGACGCGGGCGAGGTGTCCTCCCCGGCCGCACCGTCGGACCCGCCCTTCCCGGCCGTCCCGTCCTTCTCGTCCGCCGGGGCGTCCGCGCCGGAGGCGGAGGGGGAGGCGGAGCCGTCGGGGGCCGCGGACGACCCGGCGC
>NZ_JACADT010000947.1:0-2191 GCF_013421635.1 Streptomyces sp. UH6
CACGCTCGCCCTCGCGCAGGACGACGACCAGGCGGGCGTCCAGGCCGCGGGTGTCGGCGAGTGCGCGCTCGGCGAACTCGCGGGCGGCCGCCCGGTCGGGGGCGAAGTACAGCCCGGTGAAGCCCTGTCCGTACAGCTCGCGGACGCGGCGGGCGCCGGGGGCGGAGATGCGCGCGTCGGGGGCGAAGGAACCGAGCAGCGGGTGGCGGTCGGTGGACTCGACGACGGGGGAGTCGGTGTAGGAGTGCGGCTCGGCCATCTTGCCGCTGTTGACGTGGTCGCGGACGCGCTGGAAGGGGTGCGAGAGGGTGAGCAGCACCTTGCGGGCCACCCGGCGGGCCAGGGTGGGCGGCACCATGAACTTGATGGTGGCCTCGGTGACGGCCAGGTTCTCCTTGGCGGCGGCGTAGCGCTCGTCGTGGTAGGTGTCGAGGAGGCTGTCCTCGGCCTTGCCGTCCATGACCAGGGCCAGCTTCCAGGCGAGGTTGTCGGCGTCCTGGATGCCGCTGTTCATGCCGCGGGAGCCGTAGGGCGGCAGCGAGTGGGCGGAGTCGCCGGCGAAGAAGATCCGGCCGAGGCGGAACTTCTCGACCACGCGCTGGTGGAAGCGGTAGGTGGACACCCAGTCGATCTCGTAGTCGACGTCGCCGATGACGGCGCGGACCCGCCGGTCGAAGCGGCCGTCGGCCCGCTCGGCCTCGATGTCGGTCTCGGGGGCGAGCTGCCAGTCGATGCGCCAGATGTCGTTCGGCTGCGGGTGCATGACGAGCTGGCGGCCCGGGTTGAACGGCGGGTCGTAGTGGAAGTGGCGCTCCTTGGGCAGCGGGAGCTTCACCTTGAGGTCGGTGATGAGGAAGCGGTCCTTGTGGCTGTAGCCGGTCCAGGCGACGCCGGTCATCTTGCGCATCGGGCTGCGGACGCCGTCGCAGGCGACGACGTACCGGCAGGTGTAGCTGCGGGGGCCGTCGGGGGTGTCGGCGGTGACGGTGACCGCGTCGTCGTCCTGGGACACCGCGGTGATCTCGTGGGCCCAGTGGACCTCGGTGAGCGGGCTCTCCTGGATCTTCTCGAGCAGCAGCTGCTCGATGCGGAACTGCGAGATGTTGACGAAGGGCCCGTAGCCGATGCGGCGCGGGTACTCGGCGGCGCGTATCTCACGTCCCTGGACGTAGGTGCGGGCGGTGGTCCAGGTGACGCCCTCGGCGCCGATGGTCTCGGCGGCGCCGAACTTGTCGAGCACCTCCAGGACGTCGCCCTGGATGAGGCATGCCTTGGAGCCCTGCTTGCGCAGCTCGGGGTCGCGCTCGAAGAGGACGGACGGGATGCCGAAGGAGGCGAGGCGGGCGGCGAGGGCCATGCCGACCGGGCCGGCTCCGACGATGCCCACGGGGATGAGGTTGGTGGTCATGCGGCTTCGTTCTCCGTCTTCGTGTGGTCGGTGGTGGTCTGCTCTTCGGTGTCTCCGGCCTGGGCGGTGTCCTTGACGGACCGGAAGACGGGGATGGTGCGGACGTGGCTCAGGTAGGGCGTGCCCTCCGTGTAGCCGGTGCCGGAGCGGGTGCCGAGCATCCGCACGGCGATCCGGTAGTGCGTCTGGCGCCAGCGGCGCAGCGCCGACGCGAAGGTGAGCATCGCGGCGGTGAGACGCTCGCGGTCGGCCGCGTCGAAGCGGTCGTCGGCGAGGGCGGTGGCGCAGGCGTCGTCGAGGGTGGGCTGGCCGGCCAGGATCCGCTCGCGCACCTCGGGGGTCGAGCGGTAGGCCGAGGAGTCCAGCCGGTCCGGGTCGGGAGTGCGGCACAGCGACTCGACGAGCTTGTAGTTGCGGGACTGGATGGCGCTGGCGCCCTCGGTGTACTCGCGGAAGGTGCGGAAGGACTCGATCTGCATCGTGGCGAGCAGCGAGAACAGCGGGGCCGACTCGGCGAGCGCGGTCTCCGCGACGGCCAGGTGGCCGACGGCCGGCCCGGTGCGGGCCGAGCCGAGGTCGGTGATCGCGGTCCGCAGGCTGAGGGCGAGCAGCGCGAAGGTCGTCTCGAAGGTCTGGAGCACGCGGATGAACATGTGCTCGTCGTGGGAGACGTAGACCGGCAGCATGCTCAGCCGCAGCACCCGGCGCTCGTGGTCGTCGAGCAGCCCGCCGTCGACGAACTCCCAGAGCTGGGCGGCCTGGGCGACCGGGTCGGCGGCGGTC
>NZ_JACADT010000948.1:0-2189 GCF_013421635.1 Streptomyces sp. UH6
GCGGCGGCGGATCACCAGGACCATCAGGGCCGCTCCCGCACACAGGGCGCCGGAGGCGTACCAGACGACGTCGTAGGTGCCGAAGACGTCCCGGGCCAGGCCGCCCAGGAAGGCGACGGCGGCCGCGCCCGCCTGGTGGGAGGCGAGGACCCAGCCGAAGACGATCGGCCCGTCCTCGCCGAAGTGCTCCCGGCACAGGGCGATCGTCGGCGGCACGGTCGCCACCCAGTCCAGCCCGTAGAAGACGATGAAGAAGAGCATCGGGGGATGGACCGCCGGCGCCAGCAGCATCGGCAGGAAGAGCAGCGACAGACCCCGCAGCGCGTAGTACACGGCGAGCAGCCGCCGGGAGTCGAAGCGGTCGGTGAGCCAGCCGGAGGCGATCGTGCCGACCACGTCGAAGACGCCGATGACGGCGAGCAGCGAGGCGGCGACGGTGACCGGCATGCGGTGGTCGTGCGCGGCGGGCACGAAGTGGGTCTGCACCAGCCCGTTGGTGGAGGCCCCGCAGATGGCGAAGGAGCCGGCCAGCAGCCAGAACGTGCCGCTGCGCACGGCGCGGGCCAGCACGGACAGCGCGCGCCGGGCCACCCCCGGGACCGGGGCCGGCGGCAAGGTCACCTCCTGGGCGCCGTAGAGCGGGAGGCCCAGGTCGGACGGGTGGTCGCGCATCAGCAGCCACGCGAACGGCACCACGGCGAGCGCGGCCAGCGCCACCGTGACGGCGGCCGGTCGCCAGCCGTGGGCGACGACCAGCCAGGACAGCAGCGGCAGGAAGACGAGCTGGCCCGAGGCACCCGCGGCGGTGAGGACGCCGGAGACCAGGCCGCGGCGCTCGGCGAACCACCGGTTGGTGACGGTGGCGGCGAACCCGGTGGCCAGCGCACCGGTGCCCAGGCCCACGAACACGCCCCACAGCAGCAGGAGCTGCCACGCCTCGCGCATGAGGACGGCGGCGCCGACGCCCACCGCGATCAGGGTGAGGGCGCCGGTCACCACCCGGCGGATGCCGAAACGATCCATCAGTGCGGCGGAGAACGGGGCGATCAGGCCGTTGAGCACCAGATTGACGGAGACGGCCGCGCCGATGGTGCCGCGCGACCAGCCGAAGTCGTCGCTCAGCGGGTCGGTCACCAGACCGGGCAGGGTGCGGAAGGCCGCGGCGCCGATGATCGTCACGAAGGCGACGGCCACCACCAGCCAGGCGCGGTGCGGCATCCGCCACGCGCCCCGCGGGCGCGGTCCTGGTCGATGACCGGACCCGGCCCCGGGCGCGGGCGTGGGCGTGGGCGGAACGGTCGGGGCGAGGGCGGGCGAGGCGGAGTCCGTCTGTGTCACCGCCACAGCATCCGTCCTCCCGCACGGTGCGAACGAGTGGCCCGGGGGACACTGTTCGACAGGATCGGGCCACGGCTACGATCCGGGCATGACGGCAGAGGGCGCGGGCGGGGCGGAACAGGCGGACCGGGACCGGCGGCCGGACCGGACCGACCGGCCGCACCGGGTGGCGGTGCTGGTCATGGACGGGCTGATCCCCTTCGAGCTGGGCATACCGCACCGGATCTTCGGCCGGGCGCGCGGCGCGGACGGGCGGTTCCTGTACGAGGTGACGACCTGCTCGGCGGGCCCGCCGGGCGAGGTCCGGACCGACGCGGACTTCACGGTCCGGGTGGATCACGGCCCGGAGGCGCTGGCCCGGGCGGACACCGTGGTGGTGCCGGCGGCCCACGAGCGGAGCGTGGTCCACGAGCGGGGCGTGCTGACGGAGGAACTGGCGGCGGCGTTCGCCCTGATCCGGCCCGGGACCCGGCTGGTCTCGATCTGCACCGGTGGCTACGTGCTGGGCGCGGCGGGGGTCCTCGACGGGCGGCCGGCCACCACCCACTGGGCGCACGCCGAGCACTTCCAACGGCTCTTCCCCAAGGTGAGGGTCGACCCCGACGTGCTCTTCGTCGACGACGGCGACGTGCTGACCTCCGCGGGGGTGGCGGCGGGGCTCGACCTCTGCCTGCACCTGGTGCGGCGCGACCACGGGGCGGCGGTGGCCGCGGAGGTGGCACGGGTCACGGTGGTGCCGCCGCACCGGGACGGCGGGCAGGCCCAGTACGTACGGCGGCCGGTGCCGGAACCGAGGGCGGCCGGGACGGCGCGGGCCCGGGCCTGGGCGCTGGAGCGGCTCCACGAACCGC
>NZ_JACADT010000949.1:0-2189 GCF_013421635.1 Streptomyces sp. UH6
CCAGGAACTGCGGGGCCGGCACGCCCTCCACCTGCGCCCCCGTCCGCGCGACGACCTCCGTGGCCAGCCGCTGCGCCATGCCGTGCCCGACGACGGGATCCAGCTGCCCGAGCCGCGTCAGGTACTGCCGCACCGCCAGCCACAGGTCGTCCGGGACGGCGGACAGGTCGAGCGCCGCGTAGCGCCCCATCAGCCAGGGCGGCGGGGGAGGCGTCGACGTGAGGTGCCCGTCCGGCACCCGCTCCCGCACCACCATCGTGCCCGCGAACACGTCACCGAGCCGCCTGCCACGGGTCGACACCAGGGAGGCGATGCAGGCGACCACACCGAAGGTCATCAGGATCTCGAACATCCCCAGCAGCCCCCGGACCAGCGCGTGACGGAACCCGATGGGCCCGCCGTCGTCGCGCACCACCCGCAGTCCGAGCGCCAGTTTCCCCAGCGAACGCCCGCGGGACAGCGTCTCCACCGCGATGGGCGCGCCGATCGGGATCAGCAGGAAGGTGCCGACCGACAGCGCGGCCGCCGCCGCCTCGTCCACCGACGACAGCGTGGCGAACAGCAGCATCAGCACGACGAACCAGGCGAACAGCGCGACCAGCAGGTCGAGGACCACCGCCAGCGCCCTGCTCGGGAACTGCGCCGGCCGTACCTCCAGCGCCACCGCCTCACCGGTCACCAGTTGACTCATCGCCCCGCCCCTTCCCACTGCCCCTGCCGTCCGACTGCTGTCCGACCGCCCGTACCGCGTCCCGGCCGTCGGCCGGGAAACCGTCCCGCACTGACGTCCGGGCCGTCAGTCTGCCAAGCTGTGCACCACGCCGCCGCAGGGCCGTCCGGGTCGAAGCAGCCTGACGCAGACCCGGAGCAGGCCGAGGACAGGATGAGGAGCAGCCGCACCCCATGGATCTGGACGTCTTCGTCTCCACCCATCGCGCCGAGTGGGACCGTCTGGAAGCGTTGCTGAACCGCCGGCGCCGCCTGACCGGGGCCGAGGTGGACGAACTCGTCTCCCTGTACCAACGCGCGGCGACACACCTCTCGGTCATCAGGTCCAGCGCCCCCGACCCGCGGATCACCGGCCGCCTCAGCCAACTGGTGGCCCGCGCCCGCAGCAAGGTCACCGGCACCCGGAAGGCCTCGTGGCAGGACATCGCCCGCTTCCTCGTCCAGGGCTTCCCGGCTGCGGTCTACCGGGCCCGCCGGTGGTGGGTGCCGACGGCACTGCTCTCGGTCGCCGTCGGCATCCTGCTGTCCTGGTGGATAGCGACCCACCCCGAGGTCCAGGCGGCGTTCGGCACGGACGCCGACCTGCGCGAGATGACCCGGCCCGGTGGTGAGTACGAGAACTACTACTCCAGCCACCCGGCGGCCTCCTTCGCCGCCCAGGTGTGGACGAACAACGCCCGGGCGGCCGCCATGTGCCTGATCCTCGGCGTCTTCCTCGGCCTGCCGGTGATCTGGATCCTCTTCGAGAACATGCTCAATCTCGGCGCCGGCTTCGGCCTGATGACGGACGCCGGACGCCTCGACGTCTTCCTCGGCCTCGTCCTGCCGCACGGCCTGATCGAGCTCACCGCCGTCTTCGTGGCCGCCGGCACCGGCATCCGCCTCGGCTGGACGGTCATCGACCCGGGCCCGCGCACCCGACGGGCAGCCCTGGCGGAGGAGGGACGCGCCGCACTCGGCATGGCGGTCGGCCTGGCCCTGGTGCTGTTCGTGGCCGGCGCGATCGAGGGCTTCGTGACGCCGTCCGGCCTGCCGACGTGGGCGCGCGTGGGCATCGGCGTCGTCGTCGAGCTGGCTTTCCTGGCCTACGTCTGGGTACTCGGCGGTCGCGCGGTCCGAGCGGGCGAGACGGGGGACGTCGAGGAGGCCGGCCGGAGCGCCGCGGCTCCCACGGCCGCCTGATGTGCATCGGGCAGCGTGGAGCTGCTAGTGTCCTCCTCGCCCCCGGAAGTGCCGTTGACGCGGTACGTCTGGGGAGGTAGATTTGAACAGTTGCCCGAAGCGGTGCGGAGCATCCACTGGCAGCCGGTAGGATCTACCGAGTCGCTTCCCAACCTAGAGTTCGGAGAAGCAACCCCCGATAAATCGGAATTCGAAGCCGGTAAGACCGGCTGAAAACATCTGATAAAGTCGGAACCGCCGGAAAGGAAAGCGCGAAAGCGCCGGACTGGAAAGCACCG
>NZ_JACADT010000095.1:0-10863 GCF_013421635.1 Streptomyces sp. UH6
GGGCCGCCCGGACCGGACGGAACCAGGGCGCCGGACGCCGCGACGGCCGGCCGGGAAGCAGGTGCTCATGAGCGGCGGCGTGAACAGCTTCTCCGTCTCCGGGTACGGACCCGAACGCTCCACCTGGGCCCGGCTGGTCGCCCGTGACTCCGCGGCCCGGCGGCTGGACTGGCCGATCCTGCTGTCGGCCCTCGCGCTGTCGCTGATCGGCACGGTGCTCGTCTACTCGGCCACCCGCAACCGGACCGAGCTCAACCAGGGCGAGCCCCACTACTTCCTCATCCGGCACCTGATGAACACCGGCATCGGCATCGCGCTGATGATCGGCGTGGTCTGGCTCGGCCACCGCACCCTGCGCGGCGCGGTGCCGGTCCTGTACGGGCTGTCGGTGGTGCTGATCCTGCTGGTGCTCACACCGCTGGGCGCCACCATCAACGGCGCCCACGCCTGGATCAAGATCGGCGGAGGCTTCTCGCTCCAGCCGTCCGAGTTCGTCAAGGTCACCATCATCCTCGGGATGGCGATGCTGCTCGCCGCCCGGGTCGACGCCGGCGACCGCGAGCACCCCGACCATCGCACGGTGCTCCAGGCGCTCGGCCTGGCGGTGCTGCCCATGCTGATCGTGATGCTGATGCCCGACCTCGGGTCGGTCATGGTCATGGTCGTCATCGTGCTGGGCGTGCTGCTGGCCTCCGGGGCGTCCAACCGGTGGGTGCTCGGGCTGATCGGCGCGGGAGCCGTCGGGGCGATCGCGGTCTGGCAGCTCGGCGTGCTGGACGAGTACCAGATCAACCGCTTCGCCGCCTTCGCCAACCCCGAGCTGGACCCGGCGGGCGTCGGCTACAACACCAACCAGGCCCGCATCGCCATCGGCTCCGGCGGCCTCACCGGCGCGGGACTCTTCCAGGGCTCCCAGACCACCGGCCAGTTCGTGCCGGAGCAGCAGACCGACTTCGTCTTCACCGTGGCCGGCGAGGAACTCGGCTTCGTGGGCGGCGCGGCCATACTGCTGCTGCTCGGCGTGATCCTGTGGCGCGCCTGCCGCATCGCGCGCGAGACGACCGAGCTGTACGGCACGATCGTCGCCGCGGGGATCATCGCCTGGTTCGCGTTCCAGGCGTTCGAGAACATCGGGATGGCGCTCGGCATCATGCCGGTGGCGGGCCTGCCACTGCCGTTCGTCTCCTACGGCGGCTCGTCCATGTTCGCGGTGTGGATCGCCATCGGTCTCCTGCAGTCCATCCGGCTCCAGCGGCCGGTGTCGGCGTGACCGACCGGCTGACGTGACGCCTCGACCGGTCCGCAGTGCCGAGGACGGCTTCGGCGGACCGGTCGGACTGGACCGGGCGGATCTACGGTCGGATCATCTTCTGCCCCGCCTGCCACAGGACGGCGAACGGCTGAAGGCCGAAGGCGTTCATGAACGCGCGGAGGACGGCTTCGGGTTCGACCTCCCCGACCTTCCACACATGCGTCCCCCGGAAGGGGTTGTTGGGATCGTCGATGACGGCGACGACGAGGTGCGGCATCAGTTCGATCGCGGCGAAGCCCAGACCGTCCTCATCCGCGGGATACTCGAAGGTCAGTTCACTGAACGGTGGCTCGTGGACCGTGAGGGAGAACAGGGCCACCGGGCCTCTCTCGCCGTGCGCCTGTTCCCACCGTGACAGGTCCACCTGTCGCCATTCGGACACCGTGTCACCTCTCGGTCCATGATGGTGAAAGCCCGGTTCCCCGGCCGCGCCGCCACGTCGTGGAGCGCGGCCGGGGAACGATGTCGCCTGCGGGGTGGCGAGAGCGTGTCACTCACCCTGCGTTCCCGGGCGGCCTAGTCGTCCAGCTGGGTGTTTCGTGTGATGTAGATGTTGATCTTCGCCCACCCGTCCTCCAGCCTCACGCCGGGGACCTTACCCACTTCCCACCACACCTGGCCGGCGAAGGTCGGACGCGGTCGGATGGTGGTGTAGAACTCGACACCTCGTGCACCCTCGGGGAGTGGGCCGTCGTGGGCCCGTGCTGCCTCTTCCCCGCCCAGCCGAGGAGAGACTCCGCCCCACAGCTCCCCGGACTCCTGCTGCAGCCTGGCGTGCTCGGGGGTCTGAGTCGGTGACTCCTTCCGGTGGAAAGGCCCGTGGAGCACCGTCTCCAGAGCTTCGTCGTCGGTGGGGCACTTGCTGTTGTGGACGAGGACGGGCGTCCCGCCCGCGAGCACGTAGTACGTGTGGATGTCGGCGACGGTCAGGTTGTGGACCGTGCCCTGCTGGGTCCAGCGTTCCACCGCGGTGATCTGGACATGCGTGCCGGCGCTGGTCCGCAGCCACTGGCCCGCCTCGAGCTTGGTGGCGTCGATCCACTCGCCCAGTTCGGGGACCCAGAACGGGTGGCCGTCCGTGGCGGTGACGGTTCCGGTCCTGTCGCCCTTGTCGCCGTCGGTGTCGATGGTGACCTTGACGAGGTTCTTGGCCCCTCGGCCCTTGATCTCAGCCGTGACCTTCTTGTGGGTGGTCTCCCCGGTCACCGGGTCGGTGACCAGTACCTCGTCCCCCACCCGGACGTCCTCGATGGCCTTCGTGGTGCCGTCCGCGAGGACGACCTCCGTACCTGGCACGAAGCTGTTCTTGAGGCACTTGAGGCCCTTCATGCGCCACGGTATGAGGTTGACCAGGTTCTCCGCCGCATCCCCGTAGTCGCCGTCGTACACGTCGATTCCGACGGAGATGACGGTTGCCGGAACCGCCAGTGGGGCGTAGGGGATCTGCTGGATCTCTTCGAAGGTCTCTTCCCAGGTGCTGGGGCGGTCCTGGACCACCACCCAGGTGTAGCCGGTCCCGATACCCCCGATTCCGTACCGGACGTAGTCGCCGTCCCTGGTGAGGGACTTGCCCTCCCACAGCCAGCCGTCACTGGTCCGCGTCCAGGACTCGGAGACGTAGTCGTTGTTGTTGAACCCGCCGCACGTGGTGTTGTTCCCGCCGCAGCGTCCGTCGGGCCGCAGGCCCGTGGGATCGGACAGGTTGACGGGGGTGTTGTCGGCGTAGCTGTACGCGTTGAGTGCCTGCGGGGTGGAGGGCTCGGTCACGGGGTCGGTGCTCAGGAAGCGGCCGAGGCCCGGGTCGTACGCCCGCGCCCCCAGCAGGGACAACCCTGTCGAGGCGTCCTGCGGCTGGCCGACGAATCCGCGGTCCGTGCCGGCGGGCAGGCCCGTGGTGCCGCGCTGCCGGCCGAAGGGCGTGTAGCGGTGGCGGGTGACCGTGCCGTCGGTGCCGTCGACCGACAGCTGGGTCGAGGCCTGGCTGTCGGAGAGGAGCCAGGTCACCTTTCCGTCGGCGGAGCCGTCCTCCGTGCGCACGGCGAGACTGGCCTCACCCGCTGTGTAGTGACGGACGCCCTTGACCAGGCCGGCTGAGGAGTTGAGCTCCTGGCCGGCGGTGTAGAGGACGTTCTCGCCGGGCGTCCTCCGGAGCAGCAGGTTGCCGCCGGCGTCGTACACGTAGGACGTGGTCTTGGTGCCGGAGGTGACGGAGGCGAGCTGGTGGAGCGGTGTCCAGTTCATCGACGAGGCGGTGCCGCCCGTCGTGCGGGACTTCATCTGACCGGCGTTGTCGTAGCTGTACGAGTCGGTCGCGGCGCCTGTGACGACGCTGGTGACCGCGTGCGGGCGCGCGGTGTCCGGGGTGTAGGAGGACTCGTCCGCGCTGTAGCCGGGGTAGTGGTAGTCCCTGGTGAGCGGCGTCGCGGTGGCGGACTTCTTGTCGGTGACCGACTGGAGGTTGCCGATGCCGTCGTACGCGTACGAGGTCTGGTAGGGGTCGGGTCCGAGGAAGTCGGACTGCGGGGTGCTGCAACTGGTCGCGGTGGTGGTCCAGGCGCCCGTCAGCCGCCTCATCTCGTCGTAGACGAAACACTGCTGCTGGTCGGCCGGGTTCTCACGCAGCGAGAGCAGGTCGCCGGCGTCGTTGCGGGTGTAGGTGTCGTCCTGCGCGGTGACGGTGGTGCCGTTGGTCGTGACCTTGGTGGTGAGGCTCTTCAGCCAGTCGGCGCCGCGGGCTTCGTCGTAGGCGAGCGTGCGGGTGACCGAGCTGCCGGTGGCCGGGTCGCCGAGCCGGCGTTCGGTCAGGCGGCCGTAGTCGTCGTAGGTGCTCCTGGCCAGGTAGGTGGCCAGCGGACTGGCGACCTTGCGGAGCACGCCGTACTGGTCGTAGGTGGAGGTGACGGTCTCCGCCGGCAGCCCTCCGGCCTTCGGGTACTCGACGGCGGTGACGCGGTCGGCGAGGTCGTAGCGGTACTTCGTGGTGTACGCACCCTGGAGGCCGGCGCCGTCCGCCGGAACGGTCAGGGTCTCGCCCGTGGTCCGGCCCCGGGCGTCGTAGCCGGTGACCGCCGTCGTGTAGGCGTGGCCGCCGCTGTAGGAGGTCTGCGTGGCGGGCAGGCCCTTGCCGCCGGGGGCCGTGTCGTAGGTGTTCTTCGTCAGGACCGTGGTGCCCTGTGCCGTCTGGACAGGCCGGTTCAGGGCGTCGTACGTCGTGGTGACGGTGACGTCGTTGGCGTCCGTGGTGGTCTCGGGGTTGCCGTTGGCGTCGTAGGCGGCGGTGCTCCTTCCGGTGTCCGGGTCCTCGGTGACGAGGCGCTGGCCGGGGAAGTTGTACGTGTAGTGGGTGGTGTTGCCCTTGGCGTCGTGGACGTACTTCAGCTCGCCCTTGCGGGTGTACTCGTAGGTGGTGGTGTAGGCCGTGAGCGCGTTCCGCTCGACCACCTTGACCGTCCGCCCGTGGACGTCGGTGTACGCGTCGGTGGACTGGCCGACGGGCTTCCTGACCGTCGTGACGTCCGATCCGGTGTAGGTGGTCACGGTCTTGCCCGCGCTCTGGGGCACGCCGTTCACCTGGATCTGCGACAGGACGGTACGGCCGGCCCAGTCCGCGACCACGTCGGAGTAGGAGCGCAGGGACGACACCGCCGGGTTGACGGGTCCGTCGGTGACGGAACCGGAGTTGTAGAACGGCGACGAGGTGCCGGCGACGTTGCCCGAGGAGTCGTAGCGCGTCACCGTGACGGTGCGCCCGGTACCGGACGGGGCCGGCGTCTGGACCTCGCGGGTGCGGCCCAGCCCGTCCACGTACGTCACCGTCGTGTGGTCGGTGGTGCCGGACTGCAGGGACTTGCTGGTGATGCGGTTGACGTCGCCCTGGGCGATGTCCGGCACGCCCGTGGCGCTGGCCGCGGTGCGCAGGTGGTAGTCGACCGACATCGACGGATGACCGTCGGGGTAGTTCGCCGCCTCGGTGGGCTTGAAGACCTTGGAGAGGCGGCCCACCGCGTCGTACACCACCGAAGTGGCGTTGCCGTTGGCGTCCACGGTCCGCCAGGGCCGGCCCCAGAACCGGGAGTAGTGGGTGGTGGTGCTGAGCGGCACACCGCTGCCGGCGCCGTCGGGGTCGGGCGTGGTGACCTTGACTCCGTCCACGGGCCAGGAGGTGGCGGGACTGTAGCTGCTCGTCGTGGTCTTGTTCTTGCCGTCGGTGGTGGACACGACCCGGCCCGCGGCGTCGAAAGAGGCCTTGGCGGTCCGGTAGGCGGTCGCGTCCGTGTAGGTGCGGACCTCGGTCGCGTTGCCGTCGGTCAGAGCCGTGTCGTTGCCGGTGAAGGACGTCGCACCGTCGTAGAACGTGGTCGTCCTGTGGTCGAGGTGGAGTGTGTCCTGGCCGGCTGCCTGGTCGGCGGCCTGCTGGGTGCAGCTGACGTTGTAGTGCCGCTTGTCGTCCTGGTAGACCATCCACCGCTTGGTGCCGGTGGAGTCGTCCGTCATGTCGGCGGTGTTGTAGGCGCGGCCGAACTCGGTGCACTGGTTGTCCGAGATGCCCGGCTCACCGTGGTCGTCGATGCGCAGCGGCAGGCCGAAGGTCGTCGAGGCGGCTTCGGCGTTGTCGAACTCGGTCTCGACGCGGTGCTCACGCCAGGTGGCGAGGTCGCTCGTCGAGGTGGAGATCTTGCTGAACGTGTCGGTGGCCGACTCGCGGACGAAACGGGCGTCGGGCAGGCCGGCGTACTGAGCCGTGTTGTGGGTCCAGTACTCGTGCCACGTGCGCTGCTGCGAGATCCCCGCCTCGTCGCGCTCGGAGGTCTCCAGCGTTTTGCCCGCCAGCCAGGCGGAGTCCGTCCAGTTCTTGCCCTCCGAGTCGGTGACGGAGACGCCGGCGGTCTTGGAGGAGTCGGTCTTGACCGTGCGGTCGCCGTCCAGGCCCCGGTAGAGCCAGGTGTAGGTGGAGTGCTTGTTCTGGTTGGCGCCGGTGGTGACCTCGACCTTGCCGTAGCCCCGCCACTGGGACCAGGTCTCGTCCTCGTCCTTGACGAGCGGGTCGGCGGTGAAGGCCCAGCCGGGGCGGCCGTCGTAGTTGTAGGTGGTCGTCATCACCGGATTGCCGTCTCCGGCGTCTCCGGGGTCGACGTCGACCTGCCGGACCACGAACTTCTTGAACCAACCGGTCCGCGGCTCCGTTTCTCCTTCGGGCGTCCATTTCTGCCAGAAGCACTCGTAGCCGCTGTCGTACTGGGACGACGGGTAGCCCTCCGGGCAGGTGCGGTCGATGCTGCCGTCGGCGTCACGGGCGTGGCCGTAGGTGACCGCGACGGTGGAGCCGGTCTCGGTGAAGACCTTGTTGACGCGGCGGAAGTTGAGCGCGCCCTCGCCGACCTTGTTGTCCTGCCACTCGCCGTTGAAGTTGATGGTGGGGACGGTGATGTCGGTACCGGAGTAGCCGCGCTGCTGGATGTAGTCCAGCCAGAGCTGGTCGCCGACCGCGCCGGTGGGGTCCATCAGGGCGTACTTCATCTGGTACTGGCGGACCAGGTCCCAGGCGGCGGAGTCGTTGTCGCGGACCTCGACGGTGACGTCCCACAGGATGTCCCGGGAGAAGAACGTCGGGTAGTACGTCTTCCCCGCGCAGGCGTAGTCGTCGGACGACCCGTCGCATATGAGGTCGAGCGGCACGTCCGGGTAGGAGGACGGGCTCGAGTCGATGCTCGGGCAGCTCGCCGGCGGGTTGTCCAGCGGGTCGGCCTCCTTCATCCGCTCGACGCATCGGTTGACGTGCGTGAAGTTGACGCGGGCCGGGAGCTGGGCGCCGGCGATCTGGGAGGCCCAGCCGTACTCGATGCGCTTCAGGTACGACGCCGCGTCGTACTTGCGCGCCTTGTCCGCCGCCGCCACCGAACGGTAGTAGTTGGTCTCCTTGTCGTAGAAGTAGGAGTTCTCCACCTCGTTCGGGGTGACGACACGGTCGAGGTTCCAGCGCCAGGCCTGGGTGCAGAAGGTGGCCTTGCCGCCGTCGTAGCAGGGTTCGCCCGCGTCGTCACCGATCACCGGGACGGTGAGCACCGAGTTCGTGGCGGACTGCGAACGCTCGGAGCGTCCCCAGCCGAAGTAGTAGCGGGTGCCGTCCTGTGTGGTGATGACCCAGAACTCGTCGGTCCCGTCCGGGTTGTTGGGCGAGCCCTTCAGGTGCTGCACCCTCCAGCCCGGGTCGTCCTTGAGGTGCCATGAGCCGTCACCGGTGTTGTCCTTCACCAGCTGCGAACTGACGCCGTTCAGTGTGATGTTGTAGACGGCGCCCGAGGGGTCGTCGGTCTGGTTGGGCGATGCCCAGCACAGGTCGCCCCACTGCTGGTTCTGGTCCGGGCCGTGGCCGTCCTCGGTGCAGTTCTTGTACCGGCGCTCGATGAAGCCGACGCCCATGTCCCAGCCCATGCCGGCCCAGGACGCCTGGTTGTTCGACGCCGACGTGCGGCCGTCGATGCTCTGCGAGTTGTACGTGAGTGACAGATTCGGGGCGACGCCCATGGGCGGGGCGGGCACCTGGAGGGGCACGCCGTAGGTGAACGCGCCGGAGCCGAGGCCCACCTCCCACTTGCCCGCCGGACTGACCGGGGACGCCCGGTAGTCACCGGCGTCCGAGGACGAGCCGGTGGTGAGGGCGTACACCGTCGCCTCGGACAGCATCGCCGCGCCGGAGGGGAGCAGCTTCTGCGGGCCGGCCTCCACCGTCGCCGTGATCGTGTGGCCGTCGGTGTCGTTGCTCTGGCCCTGGACGACGGTTCCGTCGGCGCAGCCCTTCTCCTCCGGCGTGGTCAGCGCGCAGGCGGGCAGCCGGACCAGCTGGAGGCGGGACGCGAAGCCGCCGCCGTAGGCGTGGGCGAAGCCGCCGTAGTCCAGGGACACCTGCACCGGCCCGCCGGTCTCGACGTCGTCCGCGCGGGCGACCGTCAGGCCCAGGCCGATGCCGCCGACGGGCTCGATCTGCTTGCGGTCGAGCACCTCCACCCTGACCTTGGACGGAGCCTTCGCGCCGCCGCGCACCTCGGCGCGGGCCGTCGCGGCCTTGTCCGCCGCCTTGAGGCGCACCACGGACCGGTCGACACCCGACGGAGTGACCGCCTGCGCCTTCGCCCCGGCCGCCGGGACGGACACGGTGGCGCCGCCACCCTCGGGCCACGTCACCTTGGGTGCTTTGCTCAGGGTGGGCTCGGCCGGTGCGTCGACACCGGGGTCCAGCTTTCGTGCCGGGACATCCGGCAGCCCGGCGCCGGGGAGCGCTTCCGCGTTCGGTGCCATCGCCACGACGGAGATCAACCCCGCCAGCAAGGCCTTGGCCGTGGTGAGCGCCACACCACGTGATCGTCTTAGACGCACTGCGTCCCTTCAATCCTCAGGCCACATGTGCGTCACCCGCTCCCGTAGGAACGCCTATGAGGCTCGTCATGAGCATGTCGGTCGACATGCCGACGAGGACCGTAAATGGGAGCTTGGCTCTTGCGGAACGAAATTAATCACTTGTGTTGCCCACATCACACACGATGGCAAAGTCGCTGCTCACAGGCTTGAAATCGCCTCTGGACACCGGGAGTTGCATATGCCAGGCTCCATCCGCGCCAGCGCGCCGCCACCGTTGCTTCACGCGGTGGTCGCGTCATGACCGCAGCCTGTTCGCCTGCCGTGTTCGAAGTAGCTCCCGCACCGTTCCGGCAGTCCGCACGCGAGTCCCCGGCGTCCCCGGCGCATGGCGCGTCACGTTCACCTCGGTACGGGAGCACCCATGAAATCCGCTCGATCCCGCTGGCCCCGACGCGTCGTCACGGCCCTGTCCGCCACCCTGGTGGCCTCCGCGCTGCACGTCACCGCGCCCACCCCGGCCGGCGCCGTCACCACGGGCCCGGTCTTCAACACACCCTCGGGCACCGCCGCCGAGCAGACCGCGATACGGACCCAGTTCCTGAACCTCATAGAGGGCGCCCAGCCGGGCGGATACCTGAAGCTGGCCATCTACCACTTCTGGGACGTGGAACTGGCGCGGGCGTTCGTCGACGCGCACGCGCGGGGCGTCAACGTCCAGATAGTGATGGACAGCAGCGAGATCACGTCGGTGCACGACGACGGCCGCACGTACCCGCTGCTGTTGGAGGAACTGGGGGACGACACCTCGGCGAAGTCGTTCGTCGCGCTGTGCGGCGAGGGACACTCCTGCAACTCCACCGTGGTCCCGTCGATCAACCACAACAAGTTCCTGATCTACGACTCCGACGGCAGCGGCGGCTACTCGGCGGTCGTCCAGTCGTCGTCCAACCTCAGCCCGTCCAGCTACTCGAAGTACTGGAACGACGCCATGGTCATCGACAACGACCGCGGCGTGTACCTCGCCTACACCCAGTACTTCGGCAAGCTGGTCGCGCAGGACCCGGCGACGTGGAACTACCTCACCCCCACCCCCTACTCGCCCTACGCGTACTACTTCTTCCCGCGCCCGGCCGACGACGCCCGCCCCGGCGACACGGTCACCGGCGTCCTCGACAACGTCACCTGCACGTACACCGAGAACGGCACCACCAAGCACTCCACGATCCGGGTGGGCATGTACAAGTTCACCCGGCAGGCGGTAGCCACCAAGCTGGTCGCCATGAAGAAGGCGGGCTGCGTGGTCGACATCGTCTACACCGAGATGGACAGCGTGGAATCCACCGGCTCGGCCGGCACCTGGGAGGCGCTGCACGCGACCGGTGGCCCCACGCTGCGGTGCTTCAGCTGGGACGACGACGGCGACGAGGCGACGGCCGGCGCGGACGCCACCCCCCGCCAGATCATCCACTCGAAGTTCCTGCTCATCGAGGGCATGTACTCCGACAAGACCGGGCGCAAGGTGATGTGGACCGGCAGCCACAACTACACCGGTCCCGCGCTGACCAAGAACGACGAGGCGCTCCTCAAGGTCGACGACGCCGACGTGTACGCCGCCTACCTCAGCCGCTACACCGCCGCGCGCGCCGCCGCCAAGCCCGGCACGGCGGACAACACCCCCGAGTGCAAGGGCGTGAAGACCACGCCCGAGGCCTGACCGCCGCTCGGGCCCGGCCGCGCCACGGCCGGGCCCGAGCACGCCGACCCCACGGCCGAATCACCGGCGGCGGGTGAGCTGCCCGGTTAGCCTCGGGCGTATGGCGGACACCACACGTGAGATCGAGCGGAAATTCGAGTCCCGGGACAGCGGGCTTCCGGACCTGACGAACGTGGGCGGCATCGCCGCCGTCGTGGACCAGGGCGTGATGGAGCTGGACGCCGTCTACCACGACACGCCCGACCTCCGCCTCGCCGCCTCCTCCGTCACCCTGCGCCGCCGCACCGGCGGCTCGACCCCCGGCTGGCACCTCAAGCTCCCCGTCGGCCCGGACGCCCGCGACGAGATCGCCGCCCCGCTCACCGACGAGCCGCCGGCCGAACTGCTCCGGCTGATCCGGTCCCGCACCCGTGGCGCCGAGGTCGTCCCCGTGGTCCGGCTCCGTTCGGTGCGGGACGTGCGCGAGCTGAGGGACGCGCAG